>NZ_VKHS01000070.1 GCF_014141525.1 Streptomyces calidiresistens | reverse complement strand
CCGGAGGGTGGTCCGAACCCCCCACCCGGGCCCTGGCGGTACCGCTGCTGCGGCAGGGCGACACGCCCTACGGCTTCCTGGTCGCCGGGCTCAACCGGTACCGGGTGCTGGACGAGGGCTACCGCGGCTTCCTCGACCTGGCCGCCGGGCACCTGGCCGCCGGCATCGCCTCCGCCCGCAGCTACCGCGCCCAGCAGCGTCGCGCCGAGGAACTGGCCGAGTTGGACCGGGCCAAGACCACCTTCTTCTCCAACATCAGCCACGAGTTCCGCACCCCGCTGACCCTGATCATGGGGCCGGTGGAGGAACTGCGGACCCGCCTGACGGACGCCGATCCCCGGATCCGCGAGGAACTCGAGGTCATCCACCGCAACGGACTGCGGCTGGGGAAGCTGGTCAACACCCTGCTGGACTTCTCCCGCATCGAGGCCGGCCGCATGCAGGCCCGCTACGAGCCCACCGATCCGGCCGCCTTCACCGCCGAGCTGGCCGGCGTCTTCCGCTCCGCGATCGAGCGGGCCGGCCTCGCCTTCCACGTGGACTGCGCCCCCGTGGGCGAGCCGGTGTACCTCGACCGCGGCATGTGGGAGAAGGTGATCCTCAACCTGCTCGGCAACGCCCTGAAGTTCACCTTCGAGGGGGCGATCGGCGTCACCGTGCGCCGCGAGGGGGATCGGGTCGTCGTGGCCGTCGCCGACACCGGCATCGGTGTGCCCCGCGAGGAGGTCCCGCGCCTGTTCGAGCGGTTCCACCGCATCGAGAACGCCCGCTCCCGTTCCAACGAGGGAAGCGGCATCGGCCTGGCCCTGGTGCAGGAGCTGGTCGGGCTGCACGGCGGCACCATCACCGCCGAGTCCACCGAGGGCGAGGGCACCCGCTTCACCATCCACCTGCCCTTCGGCCACGCCCACCTGCCGGCCGAGTCGGTGGCCCCCGGATCCGGCGGGGGCGCGGTTCCCACCGCCGCCGACCCCTACGTCCAGGAGGCGCTGCGCTGGCTGCCCGGCGACACCTCCCCCGGCACCGAGCAGGGGGCCGGGGTGCAGCCGGCCGGGAGTTCCCCCCTCCCCTACACCTCCGGTCCCAGCACCCGGGCGCGGGTGCTGGTGGCCGATGACAACGCCGACATGCGCGAGTACCTCACCCGCATCCTCACCGGCGCCGGGTACGACGTCGTCGGGGTGACCGACGGACGGGAGGCGCTGGACGCCGTTCGCCGGGAGGCCTTCGACCGGGAGGCCTACGACCTGGTGGTCAGCGACGTGATGATGCCGAACATCGACGGCCTGCGCCTGGTGTCCGAGCTGCGCTCCGACCCGCGCACGGCGTCCGTGCCGGTGCTGCTGCTGTCGGCCCGGGCCGGTCAGGAGGCCTCCATCGAAGGGCTGGAGGCGGGCGCCGACGACTACCTCGTCAAGCCCTTCGCCGCCGCCGAACTCCTCGCCCGGGTCCGCGCCACCATCGAGCTGGCCCGCCTGCGCAGCCACCAGGCACGCTGGCGCGCCGCCCTGGTGGACTCCCTGCAGGAGGCCTTCTTCGTCTGTGACGAGCGGGGCGCCGTCGTCGAGATCAACGCCACCTTCGCCGACATCCTCGGCTACGGCCCCGAGAACCTGCCCTACGAGCCCATCCACCCGTGGTGGCCGGACGCGGAGACCGATCCCGAGGGGCACAGCCGGGTGCAGGCGGCCTTCGAGCAGTTGATGGAGAACCCGAAGGGCTCCTACACCATCCCCGTCCGGCACCGCGACGGCCACTGGCTGTGGGTGACCGCCACCTTCGCGCGCGCCCGGGACCCCGAGACCGGACTCGACGTGACGGTCGGCACCTTCCGCGACGTGACCGCCGAGCACTACGCCATCCAGCGGGAGAGCGCGCTGGCCGCGCTGAGCACGCGCCTGGCCGGGGCGACCACCCTGCACGAGGCGCTCCCGGCCGCCCTGGCCGAGCTGAAATGCCTGTGGGCCGCCCGCCGAGTGGTGGCCGCCGTCTTCGACGACGGCGAGGAGCCCTCGCTCACCGACACCGACGGCGGGCGGTGGACGGAACTGTCCGCCGACCACCGGCGAACGCTCACCGACCTGCGGGGGCGGGCCCCGCTCACCCCCGACACCGACCGCACCGGCGCCGGCATCCTCCTGGAACACCCCGAGGGCCCGATGGCCCTGTGGATCGAGGTCGACGAGAGGCGTCCCTTCACCGGCGAGGACCAACTGCTGCTGTCCCTGCTGGCCGGCCGGCTGGCCCAGGGGCTGACCCGGGTCCACCAGATCGACCAGCAGCGCAGGACCGCCATCGCCCTGCAACGCGCCATTCTCGGGCCCTCCCACCTCCCCGACGGGTTCGCCGTGCGCTACGAGCCCGCCGGCCGGCCCCTGGAGGTCGGCGGCGACTGGTACGACACCATCACCCTGCCCGACGGGCGCATCGGCATCGTGGTCGGCGACTGCGTCGGACGCGGTCTGGAGGCGGCCACCGTCATGGGCCAACTGCGCAGCGCCTGCCGCGCCCTGCTCCTGCAGGACGCGGGCCCCGCCCAGACCCTCATGGCCCTGGACCGCTTCGCCGCCGGCATCCCCGGCGCGGCCTGCACCACCGTCTTCTGCGGCGTCCTCACCCCGGAGACCGGCCGGCTGGTCTACTCCAGCGCCGGGCACCCGCCGGGCATCCTCGTCCACGCCGACGGCACCACCCACCTCCTGGAGGGCGGACGTTCCGCGCCCCTGGCGGTCCGCACGGGCCGGGAGCGCTCCGAGGCGGAGTACGTCGTGCCCGCCCGCGCCACCCTCCTGCTCTACACCGACGGCCTGGTCGAACGCCGCCGGCGCCCCCTGACCACCGGCATCGACCAGGCGGGGGAAGCCATCCAGGAGGGCCGTGACGTGGCGGTCGACGATCTCGCCACCCGGGTCATGGAACGCCTGGCGCCCGCCGGGGGGTACGACGACGACGTCGCCCTGCTGATCTACCGGCACCCGGCCCCGCTGGAGGTGACCTTCCCCGCCGAGTCCTCCCAGCTCGCACCCGTCCGCAAAGCCCTGCGCAGTTGGCTCAACCAGTGCGACCTGCCCCCGGGCACCATGCAGAACGTCCTGGTCGCCGCCGGTGAGGCCTGCGCCAACGCCATCGAGCACGGCCACCGGGACGCCCCCGGCGAGATCGTCAGGCTGCGTGCCGAGGCATTCGTCGACGACTTGCGGGTGACCATCGCCGACACCGGACACTGGAAGACCCCGCAACCCGAGCTCAACACCCACCGCGGTCGCGGTGTCACACTGATGCGCGCGTTGATGCAGCAGGTCACGATCACCCCCGGCCCGTCCGGCACCACCGTCGACATGCACCTGAGGATCGCCTGATGACCACCTCGCTCACCCTCGTTCCCGGACAGCGTTCCGACGGCCGTGCCCAGCTGGCGGTCACCGGCGAGATCGACATGAGCAACATCGACACCTTCGCCAGGGCCCTGGACGACGCCCCCGGCCCCCTCGTGGTGGACCTGACCGCGGTGGAGTACCTCGACAGCGCCGGACTGAGCGTGCTGTTCGCCCGTGCCGAGCGTCTCGAACTGGTGGTTCCCCCGCTCCTGGAGCCGGTCCTGACGATCTCCGGACTGGCCGAGCTGACCACCGTCCACAGGACGGGCTCCCCGGACGCCCCCACGGAGGGGTGAGGTAGCGGTCCCGGGAGGGGCGGGACCGGCCGGTCACCCGTCCGGACCGGCCGTGATGGCGCCGGGACGGGGTGGTGACGAGAGTGGGAGTCCCGGCGCTCCCGTCGCCGCCCCTGCCGCCCCGCCCGAAGGAGAATTGTCGTGTCCGAACGCAACACCCTGATCCGCAGCCTGCACGATGTGGGACTGGCCGCCTGGTTCGGCGGCTCGCTGATGGGGGCGGTCGGCCTCAACGGCGCCGCCGCGGACGAGGGCGGCTCGGACACCGCCCGGGACCGGATCTCCTCCTCCGGCTGGGCGAAGTGGACGCCGGTCAACGCCGCCGCCATCGGGGCACACCTGTTCGGCGGCGGCGGGCTGCTCGCCGCCAACGCCCACCGGGTCGCCCACCAGCAGGGCGTGGGCGCCTCCACCGCGGTCAAGACCGTCCTCACCGGTGCCGCCCTGGCCGCCACCGCCTACGCCCGGGTCGTGGGCAAGAAGATCGAACTGGCCTCCTCCTCCGATCCGCAGGAGAGCGAGAAGGCCGCCCAGCACCCGATCGACGTCGAACAGGCCCGGCGCCATCTCGCCATGGCGCAGTGGGCGGTGCCGGCCCTCACCGGCTGCCTGGTGGTGCTCAACGCCCTGCACGGCGAGCAGCAGCGCCCCGCCGAGCAGGCCCGGGGCATGTGGGGACACGGTGGGCTCGCCCACCCCCCGGCGTTCCGGGACGCGCTGCACCGGCTGCCCGTCGGCCGGTGACGATCCGCTGCGGGTGAGCGGCCGGTCCCCGCGCCGTACCCGCACGGTGGGACCGGGCGCCCTCCGGCGCCCGGTCCCATCGCTCCCGGTGCCGAAACGGCGGGGGTAACGTCGTGTCGGGGCCGGGCTGTCGGGGCCGGGCTGTCGGCGGGAGACCGAGCCCGCCGGGGAGGGAGGCGGGGTGCACACCGGGAGAAACGATCGGCTTCCCCGGTTCCCCTGCCTGTTGTTCGACGACGACGGTTGGCTGAGCCCGTGCGACTCCGAGGACGACGTGCAACTCGCCGTCGAACCGGACTTCCTGTACGACATCGAGGCCGCCTTCGACTCCCGGGGATGCCCATTGGTTTTGACCGTGCGGGATGACGAGCGGGTCGTTCCGCACGTCACCGGCCCGCCGGAACCGGGCGAGCTGATCCGCCGGGTGCGAGGGTTCTTCCGTGCCTGGACGAACGCTCCGGCCCCCGACCTCCGTGGTGGGGTCGAGCAGTGGCTCCCCGGCGTGATCCCGCTCGTGCGGGCCACTCCCACACGTCGTCGCAGGAGGGAACCGAACGACCCGGCGGGGTGAGGGGCAAGGCCACCCGACCCCGGAACCGTGCTGTTCATCGCGCCGGTGGCGGGTCGATCTCGGCCCATACGGTCTTGCCGCCCTCCGGCTGGGGTGCGGTGCCCCAGCGGTCGGCCAGTGCGTCGATCAGCGCCGTGCCCCGCCCCGACTCGCTGTGCGGTGGTGGGCTCTCCCACCGTTCGGGCATCCGGTCGCCCCTGCTGTCGGTGACCTCGATCCGCACCGTTCCGGTGGTGGGGAGGAGCACCACGGCGATGCGGAAGTCCCGCCCGTCCCGACAGCCGTGCAGGACGGCGTTGGCGCACAGTTCGGCCACCACGTGTCGGACACGCTCCGTGATGCCCTGCGGGATGCCCCGGGTCCGGAGTATCTCCACGACGAGCAGCCGGGCGAGCCGCGCGCCGCGCGGCGTGGAGGAGAGGACCTGCGCGAAAGTCCGCAGGAAAACGGGACTTCGGGTATCGGCGGGGAAGTGCATGGAACCCACCGTGCCCCTCGCGCGGGGGATTCCGCCGGCATCCCGCCTTGTACCGAAAGTGAGAGTACAAGCACGGAGGGTGGACGGTACGCTGATCGGGCGTCACACTGGGTGAAGGCGAGTGCCGGGTGTGCCCGGTGCCTTCCGGAGGGAGCCAGGGGTGACGAACGGGGAAGCGACCACCACGACATGCGACGGCCTGCGCGAGCCGGACCCGTCCGACAGTCTGCGGACCTTCGGGGCGGTGGTGCAGGGATTGCGGGAACACGCCGGTCTGAGCCGCGCCGAGTTCGGTGAACTGGTCCGGTACTCCAAACACACCGTGGTGTCGGTCGAGTTGGGGCGTCGGATGCCCGATTCGTCATTCGTGGAACGGGCGGAGGAGGCGCTGGGCAACACCGGGGCGCTGCGCCGGGCCGCCCGCCACCTGACCCGCGGCGAACCCGGCCTGGCCGCCTGGTTCCGCCGCTGGGCCCGTCTGGAGCGCGAGGCGGTCAGCCTCTCCACCTACGAATGCCGTCTGATTCCCGGCCTGTTGCAGTCCGAGGCCTACGCCCGGGCACTGTGCGACAACGAACTTCCGCCCCTGGAGGACCACGAGGTGGAAGCCGTGATCGGCGCCAGGATGGAACGCCGACGGCTCCTGTGGGAACGACCCACCACGACGTTCGACTTCATTCTCGAAGAGGCGGTACTCATGCGCCGCCTGGGAGGCCTCGCAGTCACGCGTGAGTTGTTCGATCACATTCTCGAAGTGGCCTCCCTGAGGAACGTCACCCTTCAGGTGATGCCGGCCGACTCCGAGTATCACGCCTGTTTGGCGGGGCCGGTTCGTCTCCTGGAGACACCGGAAGGACGCACCTTCGCGTACTCGGAAGGGCAGGAGAACGGCCGCCTCCTCGCCGGCGTGAAAGAGGTGGCAAGGATTCGTCGGCGTTATGCGAGACTGCGCTCACAGGCTCTCTCACCGCAGGAATCCATGGGCCTGTTGGAGCGGAGGCGAGAAGAATTGTGAACACTGTCGAAGGCCGGTGGTTCAAGTCCACCTACAGCAGCGCTCAGGGGGATGACTGCGTCGAGGTCGCGTTCGGCGAGGAGTTGGTTCTCGTGAGGGACTCCAAGAACACTTCTCGTCCGCACCTCACCGTCCGGCGCGAGGAGTGGGCCCGGCTGCTGGAGTTCACCACCGCCCGGCCCTGAATTCCGGTTGCCCCGGCCGGCCCCCGGCGGTTGACTGCCGATGTTTCGGCCGTGGCCACCGAACGGCGGGGAGAGAGGGGCGCACATGGAGTTCGGAACGGAGCTGCTGCGGGTGCGGGCGGCCGGGCAGGGGGACGATCCGGCCGAGTTCCTACCGCTGTTCAACACCAATCCCGAGTTCCTGGACGCCAACACCCTGCGCACCGGTGTGCGGGAATTCACCGAGGAGGACATCGCCCGGTACCTGTGGCAGGGCGAGGTGACGGAGAACTCCCGTTGCCTCGCCGCCCGCACCAGGGAGGGGGATCGGCTGGTGGGCACGGTGAGCCTGCTCGCTCCCCACCCGGGGGAGGGGCAGCCGTGGATCGGGCTGCTGCTCATCGACGGCCGTCTCGACCACGACCGCTGGGCCGGGGACCTTCTCGCCGGTTTGGAAGGCGCATTGGCGGGCGAGGGGTGGCGGACGGTGTACGTCGGTCCCCTGGTCGAGTTGCGGGAGTCGGTGGCCTGGTGGCGGTCCCGGGGATACGTCCCCGTGGAGGAGCGGCGGGACAACGACAAGCGGCTGGTCGAGGTCCACCGCCGGGAGTTGGCGTCGCCGTCGGCGTGATCCCCATCGCTCGTGGGCCGGTGGGTCCGGAGGAGGCACGCGCGGGCTTCCGGCCGGTCGCCCGCCCGGTGGTCGGGGCGGACGGGCGACCGGCCGGGGCTCAGCTCAGGCGGCCGCAGTAGGTGGTGTTGTTGCTCCGCTTGATCTCCCACCGCATGGCGTTGCGGGTGTTGGGCCCGTAGACCCCGTCCGAGGCGACCCCGTTCCGGCTCTGGGCCGTGCGCAGGGCGCTCTCGGTGGCGGGGCCGAAGATGCCGTCGACGTCGAGACGTGCTCCCTCGCACCGGTTCAGGGACCACTGGAGGGCCTTGACGTGCTCGCCGCCGGCGCCGCGTCCCATGATGCAGCTGAACGAGCCGCCGCTGGTGGCGGGCAGGGGCGCCCGGTCCCCGCTGCGGAGAGTGTACCAGGCCGCCTTGGCGCACGGGCTGTTCGCCTGGGCGGTGGACGCGGTGGTCACGCCGAGGCCGCTGAGGACGGCGACGGCGGCGAGTGTGGCGGCGAGATGCTTCTTCACCTTCACGGGTACTGCTCCTCGGAGGTCGTGGCCTTGATCGCCTTGGCGATCAACCCTGTGGCCAACCCTGTCGGATCCGGGGAATTCCCCCGGATTCCCGAGGGGATCATCCGGCTTTCCCCGGTGTTTCCGACAGGGGGAGAGCCGGTTTTCACCCTCCTGATGGAAGGGGTGGCGAACGTCAGATCGGAAACACGGTTGATGTGCGGTCCGTCAATTCACGCTCGGTGAAAATCGCTGCGGAGAATTGATACGGAAAACGACGGTGGGGTGAGGCGCCGCCCCGTGTCGTCCCCGTCTCCGGTGAGGCCGCCGGTGTCTCCGACCGGCCGGCCGCGACCGCCCGGACGACCCCGGACGGCCCGGTGGTTCCTCTCCTCGGGCACGCCCCCCGGCGTGAGGAGGAGGCACGGAGAGCGCTCCGCACGCCCTGCCCGGGCCCCGCCCGCCTCGTCCGGGGTGATCCCGGGCGGGGGAGGAAGCACCTACCGTGGCACCCGGGGAATTCCCTGTCGCAGGCTTTTCTTGCCACGCGGAAAATCAGCCGACCGGGCCGGAAAGCTCCCCTTTGTCTCGATCGGTTTCCTCTCGGGATCCGTGGATGGAATCCGGGTCGAGAGGGGGTCGCCGTGTCGGACACACCCGACGCTCCCCTCCTGCTGGTTCGGAAATTCACCGTTCGGGCCCGTCGCAGGCTTCATCCCCGGGTTCGCCGGGCGCTGCCGCCGACAGGCCCCGAAAAGCGGGGGTTCATTGGACGCCCGTCGCGCCTCTCGTCGTTCGTTCGTTTGCCGACACTCCCGAGCCGGTCGACGGGCTCGGGCGGATCGCGGCCTCGATGTGGGCCAGTTGGGCGGCGAGGATCTCTTCGAACGCGGCGCGGCGATCCACCCCGAGAGGGCGGACGTCGCGGGCGAAGTGAGCCAGGGCGGGGAAGTGTTCGGGGTCGGCGCCGAGTACCGCGACGCGGAACAGTTCCATGCCCTGTTCGTACTCTTCCGGGGTGATGGTGCTGACTCCGGCCTCGGAGGCGATCAGCGCGGCGATGAGGACCGCGAGCCGGTGGTAGCGCGCCGGGATCTCCTCGTCGGGCAGTCCCGACGCGCGCAGGGCCTGCAGCACCTCTTCCATGACTCGCCGGGAACCGGCGCCGCCCGACGCGTACCGTCCCCAGACCGCGGCGAGCTGGGGCTGCCGGCCGAACGCCTCTCTCACGCGCAGGGCCAGGGCGGTGATGCGCTGCTTCCAGTCACCCTCGGCGCGGTAGCCGTCCATGGAAGCCAGGAGGATCCGGTCGGCGACCGCGCGCAGCAGTTCGGTCTTGCTGCGGAAGTGCCGGTAGAGGCTGGAGGAATCGGTTTCAAGGGTCGCGGCGAGCTTGCGCACGCTGAACGACTCCGCGTCGCTGGTGCGCAGCAACTCCGCTGCCGCATCCAGGATTTCTTCGGTCGACCAACGCCTTCGACCTGCCATTTCACCCCTCTCGTCGGACTCAGTCTAACCTATGCACTTGGCGTTGCACGCACCGCGTGCATAATGAGGGCATGAGTGCGCCGAGCGACCCGGCAGGGGGCCGGCCGACGTGCCGCGCGTGCCCTGTCCCCCTGGTCGGGCGACCGATGTGGAGCTCACCCCGAGCAATGCGAAAGGACGCATGTTGTGAGGAACTCACTGGATACCGCAGCGCTGGATGCCGCCATTGAAAACGTCCACCGCGCCGGGATGCCGGGCCTGTTCGCCGAGGTGCGGGACGGCGACCGGGTCTGGCTCGGCGCCGCCGGGGTCGCCGATGTCGCCACCGGTCGCCCCGTCACCGCCGGCATGCGGCACAGGGTCGGCAGCATCACCAAGACCTTCACCGCCGCCGCGGTTCTGCAGCAGGTCGAGGCCGGTCGGATCGGGCTCGATACACCGGTCGGCCGGTACCTCCCGAAGCTGGTTCCCGGAGAACGCGGTGACGCGATCACGGTCCGGATGCTGATCAATCACACCAGCGGACTCGCCGAGTACCTCCCGTACGCCTACCCCTCCCTCAAGCCGTTCCCCGCCCTCGCGGAGACCGGACCCCGGAGCCTGGACGACCACCGGTTCACGCGGTTCGACCCCACTGAACTGATCGAGATGGGGGTCGCCGCACCCGCTGTCGGTGCCCCGGGCGGTGCACCGGGGGTGTACTCCAACACCAACTACCTGCTCCTCGGCCGGCTCCTGGAACAGGTGACCGGTACCACAGCCGAGCAGTACATCACCCGGAACGTCATCGAGCGCGCCGGGCTCCGGGACACCGAGCTCCCCGCCGGACCGTACGTCGACGGGCCGCACTCGCATCTCTACGAGGCGTGGTTCGGCATGATCGACCCGCCGCGCGACTACAGCGTCTACGACATGTCATGGGTGGGGCCGGCGGCCTCGCTGCTGTCGACCGTCGCGGACCTCAACCGCTTCTACGGCATGCTGCTGGCCGGAGAGATCGTCAGTCCGTCGTCGCTGGCGCAGATGCAACGCACCGGTCCGGTCATCTCCCAAGAGGGAAAGATGATCCACTACGGCCTCGGCCTGCACCCGATGGAGGGCTCCGGTGAGGGCACCTTCTGGGGTCATGGCGGCACGGTCTGGGGTGGTGGGGCGCTGGCCATGACCCGTGCCGACGGCAAGCGGCAGATGGCGGTCGCGGTGAACCTGCAGAGGTGGAACAGGCTCGACTCTTCCGGTAAGCCGCAGCCCCATCCCATCGACGACGCGCTTGCGACTCTTTACCATGTGGCGATGTACGGCTGACCGGGACGCCTGCTGAACCCGTTGGCTGCTCCCATTCCTCTTCGTCCTCGTCGAGACCGCCCGCGCCCGGGTCGCGCAGCGGGCGCAGGCCGTCGACCGGAGCGGAGGCGCGGAAGCTGTAGCGGCCGAGCACGTTGAGGTTCGCGTGCTTGAGCGGGGAGACGCGGGCGACGTCCTCGTCCGGGACATCGTGCTCGCGCTCCTCGGAGGACAGGGGCCGCAACTCCTCGACTGCGGCGTCGAGATAGCGGGTCGTCCCCGGTACGGCGGCATTCGGCACGAGACCGAGCGCGCCGAGCCGGTCCTCCCGGTCCGTCTTGTACGCCTGCATGATCTGCCCGCGCTTGCCGTGGCAGATGTCCCGGGCGAGCGTGTGGCGGGACTCCTGCACGCTGAGCTGCCGGTTCATCTGCCGCCGGTGGGTGTCGCCGACCGGGTCGACCACCCGTGGCAGGTGCAGGGTCTTGGCGATCCGCCCGTACTCGGCGAAGGCGGTGCCCAGCGGAATGGGACGTCCCTTGCGGCCGAACATCCGCAGCAGGTCGTACGCGCGGACCTGCCCGGCGTCGGCGGCTCGATGCTCTCCTCGCGACAGCGGGCCCACAGTTCCACCCGGACCTGCTCGGGCCTGCGTTCCTTGTGCGCGACGTGCTCGGCCGGATACGTCGTCGGCTTCTCCGCGTCAGCGATGCTGCACTCACGGAAGCCGAGGTGCTCCCGGGTCTGCGCGCGGTGGTACTCGACCGTGCGGCCCGTCCGGTCGTAGGACTCCGGCTCCGAGGCAGGAACCTGCACCCGACGGGCAACGAACTCCACGGCCTCACCGGGCAGCTCTGTCCGGTTGCGGGGAAACCGGCCGTACCGCGTGTAGAACTTCAGCAGCACGGGGAAGCCCGGTCGCGTCGCACCACGCCTGCCGGACACGAGCACCTGCTCGTCCTTCAACAGCGTCCGGTGCTCGACGAGTTCATCCGGGTCCAACGGAGTACGGGCCACGATCGCCGATCGTCCTGGCAGAGCTTCACCCACCGCAGCCGTACGGCCCGGACTCACCCACACGGGTGGCGCCCTGCAAGATCACTGCCGTTTGCGGCCGGTGACAGCGTTCTTACCGGCCCCCCGACCACGGCAGACACCGGCATGCTGCCCCGCCTTTCCACCGTCACCTGCCCGGTCCCGGTGATCCGGGACGCCGACGACCAGTCGTCACCCCCCGACTTCGGCCGCGCCCGCGCGGAGGCGTTCCCCCACGCGCGGTTCGAACTCATCCCCGACGCAGGGCCCACGCCGACCGGATCCGGATCGGCACCGTGCAGCGCCTGAAGCAAGCGGGGCTCGAAGGACGCGACCGAGGGCTCGTCCCTCACCCCGCCGGTTCGATCAACCACCCGTGCGGGCCGCCGACATCGGCGTTGGAGGTGAAGTACACGACAGCCGGCACCTCACCCTCGGGGGTCGGGTGGACGGTGCACCCGACGGCCGGCGATGACGTGCCGTCCGCCTCCGACATCTCGTTCGGCGCGATATCCGGGCAGCCGGAGGGGGTGCCCTCCGCCGGCTCCCCGTCCTCCGTCCCGTCCGCCGACAGGGGCATGGCCATGGTGCCGGTCGCCGTCCACAGTTCCAGCCCCGTGCCCGGGTCCGGTGAGAGGTCACGGTCGCCCTCGTAGCGGTATTCCATGGTGACCAGGTGGGGGGTTCGTTCCCCGTCCCCGCCCTCCCCGTCCCCCGGGGTCACCTCCACGAGGGAGACGGTCAGGGGCACGGTCGAGCCCGAGGCGTCGGCCCACACCGTCTCCACCTCCGCACCGGGCGCGAGC
>NZ_VKHS01000007.1 GCF_014141525.1 Streptomyces calidiresistens | reverse complement strand
AAGAGACACGCCCGGACCCCGGGGCCCCTTCCCGGTGGGGGAGATCCCGGCCGCCGCCTTCCACCGACTGGTGCGCGAGATGCAGGGATTGCAGGCGGCCATCGAAGCACCCGAGGAGACACCCGTGGACGCGGACGCGGCGAACCTCGTGTTCCTCCGTAGGACCCGAACCGAGCGGAGGGAACGTCACACGAGGCGGGTCGAGTTCCTGCGGGACTTCCTCGACGCGGTGGGGATCACGGAAACGGGGGGCGCGCCCCGGGTGGTGCATCCCGGCACGTTGCTCGTCCTCGAATTCGACGGGCGGCTCGATGAGGGGGCCGTCTACACCATCGCCGAGCTGCCGGAGGAGGAGACGGGAACCGAGGGGGAGACGGAGACCATCTCCCCCTCGTCACCGCTGGGACAGGCGTTGATGTGGCAGCCGACGGGTGGGGAGGTCTCGTACGAGCCCCTGCCGGGCGGGACCCGGACCGTCGTCGTGCGGGAGATCCGGGCCTGATCCCATCGGGAGCCGAAATCCCGCAGGAACCCCCGGCGGCGTTTCGGCTCCCGATCCCCGAATGCGAAGCGGAGCCCCGGGGGCCGGGCCCGCCCCCGGGCGGGCCTCAGGAAACCACGGGGTCCAACATGCGGCTGCGCTCACCGCTCCACGAGATCGCCAGCGCGTCGCGGGCCCGCGTGCACGCCACGAACAGCAGGCAGTGCTCGGCCAACAGATCGGACTGGTGTTGCAGGGGGTCGACCTCGACCGGCGTCACCTGCGGGGCGAACGGCAGCACCCCGGCTGTCACCCCCACCACGGCCACACACCGGAACTCCAGTCCCTTCATCGCGTGCATGGTGGCCACCCGCACCCCGGACACCTCCGGCCCGGGGTTGTCCTTGACCGCCACGGCCGGGACGCGCTCCCGCCGCAATCGGCGGATGACCGCGTCGACCACCGTGTTGAACCGGGCGCACACCGCCACCTCGGACGGCTTCACCCCGTCCTGCTCGATCCAGGTGCGCACCTGCTCGACCAGGGCCCGCAGTTCCTCGTCCTGGCTGCCGTACCCGCGCGCCGTCGGGGCACGACCGTGCAACTGCGACCGGTAGCCGCGCAGGGAGTCCCGACCTCCGTCCTCGTCGTCGTCCTCGCCGAGCCGGCCGACCGGCCGACCGTCGAGAAGAGAGGCGGACCAGCGCAGGATCTCCTCCGTGCTGCGGTAGTTCAGACGGAGCCGGGAGGTGCGCCCTCGGACATCGATCCCCAGGGAGCGCAGCGAGACACGGGAATCGTAGATGCGTTGATGAGGGTCGCCCACCAGGAACATGTCGTCGGCGTGCGCGCCCGCGCAGGCGCGCAACACCCGCCACTGGGCCGGATGCAGGTCCTGCGCCTCGTCCACGACCACGTGGCGGTAGCGCGGAGGACTCCCCACGAGGAGGCGTGCCGCCTCGTCGCACAACTGCGTGTACGTCGCGGCGTCACGCGAGGCGAGGTCCGCCGTGAACCGCTCCATGACCCGCCACAGGCGCGCTCGCTGCACCCGCCCGATCGGAATGCCGCGCCCCCGCCGCACACAACGCAGGTACTCCTCGGGTGTGCGCAGTCCCTGTGCCAGGACGACGTTGCGGAACTCCCGGGAGAGGAACTGTTCGTCCCACGGAAGGCCCTCCTGGGCCATGGCGCGGGTCCAGGCGCTCTTCTCGGCCGCGGCCGAGAGGGGCTTGGGGGAGCCGCCCCTCGCCTCCCGGATGACGCGCGCCGCGAGTGAGTCCACTGTGGTGACATCGACGCGCTCCAGCAAGTGGGCGTCGGCATCACCGAGCAACAACGCGAGGCTGTCACGCAGGGCGGCGGCCATGGCGTTGGTGAAGGTGGTCAACAGAATCCGGTCATTCCCGCCGCCCGTGCGCAGCAGGTGTCGTACCCGGTGCAGGGCGACCACCGTTTTGCCGGTGCCGGGGCCGCCGGTCACCTGGGCGGGCCCGTTGAAACCGGGATGGTAGGCGTAACGACGCTGGGCGGGATGGAGGAAGATCCGCCAACGGGTGAGATCCTCGGTGAGGATCCGCTCCAACTCCCCCGGGCCCGTCACCTCCACGATCCGATTGGGAGTGTTGAGGATCGCCTCGGTGAGGGTGACCTTCGGCCGGTCCTCCGCCGCGCGCACGGTCTGCCCCCGGGGGGCGATCAGTTG
The DNA here is from genome assembly GCF_014141525.1 of Streptomyces calidiresistens. Taxonomy (GTDB): domain Bacteria; phylum Actinomycetota; class Actinomycetes; order Streptomycetales; family Streptomycetaceae; genus Streptomyces; species Streptomyces calidiresistens. The sequence continues at coordinate 24,065 of NZ_VKHS01000007.1, read as the reverse complement.
TTCCCAGACATCCTTCGGGGAGTAGCCGGCCGCCAGGAACTCCAGCACCTCGTACTGGTCGGCGGGCATCATGGGCGGGGTCATGACCTTCAGGTCATCGGCCGTGACGCAGACACGCGCCAGCCGCAGGACCTGATCATCGATGCCCAGGTCGCGCAGAACGGTGTCGGAGTGCTTCTCGAAGAGCCGGGTGGGAGTGGTGTCCGCCTTCGACTCGAAGTAGGTCTCCATCTGCTCGAGAGCCTCGATGTTGCGCACCTCCAGGCCGCCGGTCGCACCGTTGACCGAGTAGGCGCGCTTGCAGGCCCAGTTGATCGCCTCGTCGTGCGGCGCGACCCGCAGGAGGGTGAACAGATCGCTGCCGTCGTCCGGGGCCAGCAGCACGCCCCGATAGGACCTGGTGATCCGGATCGTGCGGATCCGGGGGTCGCGGGACCGCTCCAGCTTCTCCAGGTGCATGCCCTTGCTCGCGTGGAGTTGGGGGACCGTCATGCTCCGGAACATCTGGATCGCGTCCCCCACCTCCTTCTGGATAGGCCTCTGCAACGAGACGAGGTCCGTGACGAAATCGTCGGAGAGAGCGAGTCGGGGCATCGGCGTCCTCGGATGGCGGGATGGCGGGATGGCGAGTGGTCGGGGTCAGCCTAGAGACGCCGGTGGCCGTAGCGACAGAGTGTCCGATTCTTGTTGTGTGAACTGAGTCAACGCCCTATTGTTCAGGTGCTGTCGCACGGCCGTCTCCCCCGTGCCTCGTCGGATCCGTCCGGAAGGACCCACCGCATGCCGCCCCAGCCCGCCCGGGATGTCGTTCCGCACCCCTTGGACGAGGTGCCCCAGACCTTCCGTGCCGGGGACTCCCGCGAGGTGCGGGAGGAACTGGTCACCTACATCCGCCGGGATCTGCTGGGGCCCTGGGACGGGGAGACCGAAACCCTGCCGAAAGCCTCCTCCGGCCCTCGCGACCGGTACCTGGTCGGTATGCTCGGCCCCCGTCCCCGGGCCGTCACCAGGGAGGGGATCGCCCTCGCCGCCGCCCAGAGCGCGGACGGGGAGTCCGGCGAGGACCAGGAGGGTGACGACACCGAACCGCGGGACCGGTTGACCCCGCAGGCCGCCGGTCACATCCGGGCCGCGTCGATGGGGATGTCCTTCACGGTCCCCGCATCCGTCGGTACGCTCAGCGCCACCGTGCGCTGGGGGCGCTACACGCAGACGGAGGAGGTCGGGGAGCGCGGCGCCACCTCCCGGGTCTGGGCGCGCGAGCCCGTTGAGCACGTGGTGGACATCGACGTGGCGGAGACCGCGGACAGGTCCGTCCCGCTCGACGGAGGAGACGCTGCACTCCACATCCAGGTGCGCCGCCATACCGGTCGGGTCGGTGGCGAGGACCTGCGGGTCGTCGAGTTGGCCCTGGTCAACGAGCAGGAGGACAGCGCCGAGGCGCGAGACGCCCACTGGCTCTTCCAAACGGAGATCGACGTCACCGCCTTCCCCGACGACCGGGCGGCGGTCTTTCTCCCGATCGACGATCCACTCGACCCCGCGAACCGGAAGAACGACCCCGCCGATCCCGAGGAACGCAGGCTCCGACTCCTGTACCGGGACAGCCTCGGCCACGCCAAGGGCCGCAACATCGCCGTGCACGCCCGGGTACGGGAGGGCGAACGCAACGCGCACCGCCTCACCACCACCTGGCTCCCGGAGTGCGACGTGCGGGACACCCGGGCACCGAACCCGGAGGAGCAGGAGCTGCTCCGCGGGCTCGAACTCGGGATGGACGAACTCGCCGCGCTCGCGGTACCCGTCCGCCGGAACGAACTCGCCACCGCCCTCGCCCCGCTCGCCGACGGTTACGCTGGCTGGCTCGAACAACAACACGCCAGGGCCCGTGAACTCCCGGAAAACCTGAGGGAGTCGGCCGACGCCGCCCATGGGCAGGCACTGGAGATCTGCGATCGCATCACCCTCGGCATCGACACCCTCATGGCGGACGACACCGCGCTGGAGGCCTTCCGGTTCGTCAATCGCGCCATGGCGCTTCAACGCCGCAACACCGCGATCACCGCCGCCCGCGCCGGACGGGAGGACGATCGTGCCTCCTACCGGGAGGCGTACGAGGAGATCCACGCCCGGGGCAAGGAGGCCGCCGCCTGGCGCCCCTTCCAGCTCGCCTTCGTTCTCCTCAACCTCGCCTCTCTCACCCGGCCCGACCACCAGCACCGGGGCACCGGCCGTGAGGCCCTCGTCGACCTGCTGTTCTTCCCCACCGGCGGTGGCAAGACCGAGGCGTATCTCGGCCTGGCCGCCTACACCTTCGCGCTGCGACGCCTACAGGGCACGATCGGTACCGGCACGGAGGCACGCGACGGTGGGGCGGGCGTCGGAGTCCTCATGCGCTACACCCTGCGTCTGCTGACCGCCCAGCAGTTCCAGCGGGCCGCCGCGCTGGTCGGTGCCTGTGAGGTGCTACGCCGTGAGGAATTCGCCCGGGACGCACGCTGGGGCGCCACCCCTTTCCGCATCGGGCTGTGGGTCGGCGTCTCGGTTTCGCCCAACTGGTTCGACGAGGCCAGGGAACAGATCGCCGAGGCGAAGGAGAGCGCGAGCGACAAGCACGCCCGCGTCCTCCAGCTTCTCACCTGCCCGTGGTGCGGAACGGGGCTGACGGCCCGCTCCTGCATGGAGTACGACGAGGGGCGACGCCGCGTTCTGCTGTACTGCCCGCGAGGGGAGGGGGAGGACCGCTGTCCCTTCTCCCGCCGCGAGTCGCCGGGGGAGGGCATTCCGGTACTCACCGTCGACGAGGAGATCTACCGGCTCGCGCCCTCCCTGCTGATCGCCACGGTGGACAAGTTCGCCCAACTTCCCTGGAACGGCTATGCGGGCCTGTTGTTCGGTAGGGTTACCGAGCTGTGCCCCCGCCACGGCTACCGCCACGACGATCTGGACATCAGAACCGGATGCGGCAGTCGGCACAACGCCAGGGGAAACCTGCCCGGCGTCACCGCACAACCGGTGACCCGTCTGCGGCCTCCCGATCTGATCATCCAGGACGAGCTGCACCTGATCTCCGGTGCCCTCGGCACCACCGTCGGCCTCTTCGAGGCGGCGGTCGATCAACTGTGCACCTGGAGCTTCACCGACGCCCGGGGCCGCCACGAGATCGGACCGAAGATCGTCGCCTCGACGGCCACCACCAAGCGGGCCGCCGAACAGGTACGCGGCGTCTTCGCACGCAAGGTCGCCATCTTCCCGCCGCAGGTACTCGATGCCGGCGACACGTTCTTCTCACGGCAGGTCGAACTGAGTCGTACCGCCCCCGGACGGCGGTACCTCGGCGTGTGCGCGCACGGCACCCGCCTCAAGGCCGCCGAGATCCGGGTCGCCGAGATCCTGCTACTGGCCGGGCAACAGCTCTTCGACGATTACGGCTCACCGGCGGACCCGTACATGACCCTGGTCGGCTACTTCAACGCGACCCGGGAACTGGCCGGCATGCGTCGTTACATGGACGACGACATCACGACCCGGGTGCGCTCCAACGGCAGCCGCCGAGGACAGGCCACCCTGTCCGACCGCATCGTGAGCAACACCGGCATGCTCGGCATCCAGGAACTGACCTCGCGCATTTCCTCCTTCGAGATCGGAGCCTCCCTCAAGCGTCTGGAGACGGCCTTCGACCCCGACCGGGACACCTCGGCACGGCGACGTGCCTTCCTGCGGGAGTACGGGGCCGCCATGAGGGAGAAACGCGAACCCCGCGCCGCCATGACTCCCGGAGCCAGGCAGGCGGTGGACGTCGTCCTCGCCACCTCCATGCTGCAGGTGGGTGTGGACGTCTCCCGGTTCGGCCTGATGCTGGTCGTCGGGCAGCCGAAAAACACCGCCGAGTACATCCAGGCGTCCTCCCGGGTCGGCCGTGATCCCTCGCGCCCCGGTCTCGTCGTGATCCTCTACAACTGGTCACGCCCCCGGGACCTCGCCCACTACGAGGACTTCGAGCACTATCACGCCACCTTCTACCGCAGGGTCGAGTCCCTGTCCGTCACCCCCTTCACCCGTCGAGCCCTCGATCGGGGGGTCGCCGCCACCTACACGGCCGCGTTGCGGCACGCGGACCACGCCACCTCGCGGAACCTGGACGCCCACCACGTGGACCTCGACGGCCCCCTCGCGCAGGAGGTCGAGCGCCGATTGCTGGAACGCGCCGACCGGGTGGGAGGCGGGTTGTCCCGTCAGTACCTGGGCGAACGCCTGGACCGGCTGAAGGATGAGTGGCGCCGCAAGCGCGACGAGAGCAGTTCGGCCCTCGGCTATCGCAAGGAGAAACACAAAACCACCGTCGTCAACGGGCTGCTGCGGCGTGCGGACGGATCACGGTGGACCGAACTGACCGTCGGTATGTCGATGCGCGAGACGGAAAACGAGATCAACCTTCTCCTGCCCGGCGGCGAGGCGCTCATCGAGGACCCGTCGGGCGGCGGTCCGGAGTGGAGCTTCGGGACGGTCGCCACCGGGACGGATGAGGACTCGGTGGTCGGCACGGATGGTGTGGACAGCGACGAGTACGGCTCCACCACGACGGGCACGGCCGGGAGGGCACGGCGATGAGCATCCGGAGCAACCGCAGGGTCGGGGCGGTCCGCCCCAGCCACCTCATGTTCACCAGCGGAGTCGGGTCCCTGGTCGACCTGCCGAACTTCTCCGTCCTCGTCCGAGGGCTGGATTCCTGGAGCCATGCGGGCATCACCGACCACGACATCGACGAACCCCGATTGCGCGCCGCCGTCAACCGTTCGCTCCAGCGCCATGGGCGCCGTCGAATCGAGCAGTTGCGGGCGGCTCCCTGGCTGGAGGGTGGCGACACCGACCCGAGGGGCCGGGCGGCCCAGGGGGTCGGCGTGCCCGTGGCGCCGTTCCCGCAATGGCTGCGTTGCACCGCCTGCAACGTACTCGCCGCCATCGACTCCGACGAGTTCACCTTCGTCAATTCCAATCCCCGAGCCCCGCACGAGGCCAGGTTCGTGCACGACTGCAAGCGCGGTAAGCCACTCGCCGTGGCCGCCCGTTTCACCCTCGTCTGCGCCGACGGTCACCTCGACGAATTTCCCTACACCCCATACGTCCACCACGGGCAGAACTGCGGGAAAATGCCGCGGCCCAAGCTGCGCATGAAGGACCACGGTGGCAACCAGGCGGCCAATGTCACCCTTGAGTGTGTCGCCTGTGGGGCGAAGCGCAACATCCGTGAGGCGATGGGTGGCCGCGGCCGCCGTCACCTGCCCCGATGTCGTGGTCGCCATCCGCACCTGGGCGCCTACGAGCGGAACGGCTGTGATCGGGACCCGGTCCTGATGGTCGCGGGTGCCTCCAACCAATGGTTCCCGATCACCCTCAGCACACTCGCCCTGCCCAAGGCGAAGGGGGGCGACATCGACAAACTCCTCGACGACCACTGGCCGGAACTGGAGAAGGTCGAGGACCCTCGTGAACTCGCTTTCCTCGCCCGGCTGACCCGGTTCGCCTTCCTCCGGGAATTCGACGCCGACACCCTCTTCACCGCGATCGTCACGCGGAAAGAGGGCGCCACCGGGCCGGTGCCCTCCGCCCCCGATGTCCAGGCCGACCTCTTCGGACCCGAGTGGGACGCCCTCTCCGGCCCGATCGCCCCGCCCGATGACGACTTCGCGCTCAGGGCGGTTCCCGTGCCGGCCCCGTTGGACGAACTCTTCTCGGACCTGCGACAGGCCGAGCGGCTGCGCGAGGCCCGTGCCCTGATCGGCTTCACCCGACTCGACGCCCCGGACCCCGAGTCACCGGAGATCGCGACCCGCGTCGAGCTCTCCCGGGGCACGCAGAACTGGGTCCCGGCCGCCGAGGTGCGCGGGGAGGGGATCTTCCTCCGGGTGCGCGACGACCTCATGGCGAAGTGGGTGACGCGGGTGGAGAACTCACCGCAGATGCGGGCCCACCGGGAGGCATACGGCCGGTTCCGGACCAACCGCAAGTCGGATCGGAAGACCAGCGACTTCGATCCCTTCCACGGGTGGCCCGGTACCCGCTACATCGCCCTGCACACCCTTTCACACCTGCTGATCCGCACCATCGCCCTCGAATGTGGTTACGGCTCTGCCTCTTTGGCAGAGCGCGTCTACGCCGGTGACGCACAGCACCCGAGGGCGGGCATCCTGATCTACACCGCTGTTCCCGACTCCGAGGGCACGCTCGGTGGATTGGTCTCCCTGGCGGGGGAAGGGCGGTTCGGCCGAATCGTCCGCCGTGCCCTGGCCGACGCCGAACGCTGCTCCGCCGACCCGCTCTGTTCCGAGCGTCTGCCTCACCCGCCGGACGACTACCTGCACGGAGCGGCCTGCCACGTCTGTCTCTTCGTCTCCGAAACCACCTGCGAGCGCGGCAACCGGTTCCTCGACCGTCGATTCATCGTTCCGTTGTGCGGTGCCGAGGAGTTGGTACTGACCCCGGCCGCTCTCCTGCCGTGAGCCGGGAGGACTTCGAGGTCGCGGCGGCGGAGGCCGTCGCGGCCCTGGGTCCGGTTCGGAGCAAGGATCTCGTCGGCCTTCTGGCCCGGTGCCGGGGCAGGGAACGGGTCCTGATCGAACTGGCCGCCCCCGAAGTCGCGGAAGCCGTGACGAAGCTGTACGACGCGATCGAGACACACACGATTCCCCTTCCGGAGGCAGCGGCCTACATACGGGGTTACATCGCGGCCGTGCTCCGGGCCAGGGACGACGTGCGCGTCCGCACCGTGTGGAGCGGCCCCTCGACACCGGCCGTGCCCGTGCGGGCGACCGCCCGGGTCCTGGTCGAGATCATCGACGAGGCCCGGGCCGAGTTGTTGCTCATGACCTACGCGGCCCGGCCGTACCCAGCCCTGACCCGAACGCTCACGGCGGCCGCGGAGCGCGGCGTGAGAATCCACGCCGTGGTGGAAACCCTGGCCGGTGCGAGAGGGCTTCTCCGGGGCCGTGAGCCGGCCGAGGCCTTCACCGCAGTGCCGGGCTTGACCCTGTGGCACTGGGCCCGCGTCCCGGCCGGGCGATCCCCCTCTCGGCAACACGCCAAGGTCGCCGTGGCCGACCGCCGCACGTTGTTCTTGGGCAGCGCCAATCTGACCGAGGCGGCGGCCCATCGCAATATCGAGGCGGGTGTTCTGATAAGGGGTGGGGAGGCACCGCAACGGGCGGCGGAACACATCGTGGACCTGCAACGCCTGGGTGTACTCCAACGGCTCCATCCGTGAGCGCTCCCTCGCATGCCGGTTCCCGGTTCGCCACGGTGAACACGCCGGCGGCCGGGAACGGAATCCGCCGTTCCCGGGACGAGGGTCGAAGCCGCGACCGTTCCCGCCGGTCGCGGTGTGCCGCGACCCCGGGGCGAGGCGCCCCCACCGCCGGGCTCCCGGGTCCCTCCGATGGCCCGGGTGCGATGGCGACCGGTGGGAGGCGGGCCCATGGTCGGCAAGGAGCCTTTGTTCGGAACGGAGCGATCCCTTGCTGCACACCACTCGAATCCCCCGGGAGACCATGGAAGCGGTCTCGACGCCCGAGCGTGTCGAGACCCACCTGGGCACCCTCGAATTCCCGCTCGGTGTACCCACCGACGAGACCGCCGACCGCCTCTACGAGCACCTGGACCGGGCGCACGGCGTGCGCGCGTTCCTCGACGCCTACTCCGGGGTCAACCTGTGGGCGGCACGCAGGGGATTCCTCGACGCGGGGATCGAGGACCACGACGTTCTGCTCTTCTCGGAGTTCATGGACCCCGGGACGGTCCTGCTGACCGGGAACGCGGACACCGTCTACTTCGTCACGTTCCTCGACCTGACGGAGGGGCCGGTGGTGGTGGAGATGCCGCCCCTCACCCTCAGTTTCGTCAACGACCTGTGGTTCCGCTGGGTCACGGACCCGGGTATGCCCGGCCCCGATCGGGGGACCGGCGGCTCCTACCTCTTCGTGCCGCCCGGCTATGACGGACCCCTCCCCGAGGGGGGGTTCTTCACCCATCGGGTCCGCACCACGCGACTCATCCTGGGCGGGCGGGCGTTCCTGGAGGGTGACGACCCCGGGCCGGCGGTGAAGAGGGTCAGGGAAGGTCTGCGCATCCACCGCTACGTCCCGGGGCTGTACGGAACCTCCGTCGCGGAGATCGTCACCGGGGGCACGGCCCCGCCGCTGCCGTGGACCGCGGAGACCTGGACCGCCGCGCTCCGACGGACCGACCCGCCCCGCTTCGTCGAGGGCACCGGCCTTCCCCTGAACACGGTCCCACCCGCGGACGCGACCTACTTCGACTTCGCGAACGAGCTGGTGCAGGATCAGGCGGCCGGGGCGCTCGACCCCGAGATCGCGGGCCCGCTGGCCGCGATCGGGATCGTCAAGGGGGAGCCCTTCGCCCCGGACACGCGGATGCGGAAGATCCTCGCCGAGGCGGCCGCGGTCGGGAACGCCACGGCCCGTACCCTGGCCTGCCGCCCGCGCCCGTCCGAGGGGGCCCATTTCTACGGCGCGTCCTCCCGCTGGGTCAACGGCCTGCTCGCCTCCGGCTACGACTTCATGACCCCGCCCGCGGACATCACCGACCGGGGCGTCGAGCCCCGTCCGAGCACCGGCGCCCGGAAGCTGAACCTGCGGTCCTGGTGGTGGTACCTGGCCGTGGGCATCAGCCCGACGTTCGCCACCCGGCTGACCGGTGTCGGCTCGCAATACCTGTTCTCCTTCGCGGACCGGGAGGGCCGGGCCCTGGAGGGCGGCAAGCACTACCGTCTGGTACTCCCCCCGGACATCCCCGCCGCCCGGTTCTGGTCGTGCACCGTCTACGACAACCAGACGCGATCGATGATCGACACGCCGCAGCGGTTTCCCCGGGCCGGTAGCCAGGGCTATCCGGGGCCGGCGGCGGTCGCCGACACGGATGGCACGACCACGGTGCACTTCGGGCCCGGGCGACCCGACGGCGTGCCGGAGGGCAACTGGATCCAAACCCTGCCGGGCCGGGGGTGGTTCGTGGTTCTGAGGCTCTACAGCCCCCTGGGACCGTTCTTCGACAAGACCTGGCGCCCGGGCGAGATCGAGGCGGTGCGCTGACCGTGTACAGCGGTGGTGCGAACACGCGAGGAGCCCGGCGCGGGTCGGCGGTTCACACCACCGAGCCGGTGCAGTGGAGGGCACGCCCGACGCCCGGCGTGAGGAACGACCGGAACGCGGTTCCCGACGAACGACCCCCCGAGGAGGACACCCACCATGCCCGACGTGAGTGACGCGCCCAGCCCGGGCGTCTCGGACGAGACCCTGGCATCGATCGGTATCCCGGACCGGCTGGAGACGGTCTTCGGACCGATGGAGTTCTTCGACGGCCTGCCCCTGCCCGACACGGTCACCCGCGGCTATGACGCCCTGGACCTGTTGCGCGGGATCGACATCTTCCTCGACTGCCAGCCCGGTGCCACCCTGGTGGCGATGCGGCGCGGACTGCTGAGCCTCGGCATCGACTCCCGCACGATCGGCTACACGGCGCCGCGGTGTACCTCGGCACCGAGGCTGTTGACGGGAAACACGGAAACGACCTACGGAATGACCTTCCTGGCGCTCGACCGGGACGGTCCGATCGTGATCGAGGTGCCGGAGGGCTCGCTCAGCGTCGTCAACGACATGTGGCAGCGCTACGTCGCCGACATGGGGATCGCCGGTCCCGACGAGGGCAAGGGAGGCAAGTACCTCTTCCTGCCCCCGGACCACGACGGGGAGGTCCCGGACGGTTACTTCGTCTCGCGGGCCTCGACCTTCTCCTGCTACGTGCTGTTCCGCGTGCTGGGGGGCGTCGAGAGCCTGCTCACGACGCGGATGTACCCCCTCTCGGCCGCGGCGGACCCGCCGGAGCAGCGCTTCGTCAACTTCGCCGACACGGACTTCGCCATGATCCCGGCGAACGACTTCTCGTTCTTCGGGGAGCTCGACGAGATCGTCCAGCAGGAGCCGCCCGGGACGCTCGACCCCGAGCGCGCGGGCCGGCTCGCCTCGATCGGCATGGTTCCCGGGGAGCCCTTCCGGCCGGACGACCGCATGCGCTCGATCCTCGACACCGCCGCGCGGATCGGCTCGGGTCTCGTGCGCACGCTGATCTACAAACCGCGGGACCCGGCGTTCTACTACTATCCGGGAAGCTCCTGGAAGAACATGTTCCCCTCGAGGAACCACGAGTTCCTCTCGCCGCAGGGCGCGCGTCTGCTGGACGCCCGTGCCATGTTCCACTACGCGGCGCTCGTGATCACGCCGGCCATGGCGGCGGCAGCGGTCGGAGCCGGTTCGCAGTACGCCTACACCGCGGAGGACTCCACCGGCGCCTGGCTCGACGGCGGGAGGAGCTACACGCTCACCCTCCCCGAGAACATCCCGGCGAAGAACTTCTGGGCCATCGACGTCTACGACACCCAGACCCGGTCGCTGCTGCGCACCGAGGACCCCTACCCCAGCGTGCACAGCCTCTCGGACGCCGTGCGTGCCGAGGACAACGGCGACACGATCATCCGGTTCGGCCCGACCGCGCCGCAGGGCAGGGAGGCGAACTGGGTACGGACGATCCCCGGCAAGGGATGGTTCACCATCCTGCGGCTCTACGGTCCGCTCGAAAGCTGGTTCGATCAGAGCTGGCGGCCGGGCGAGATCGAACCGGCGTGAGGTAGACGGTCGTGGGCGAGGCCATCGGACAGATCCTGGCGTACGGCGTCGGTGTGGCGCTGAGCCCGTTCCCGATCATCGGGGTGGTGCTGATGCTCGTCACCCCACGGGCACGCTCCAACGGGCCGGCGCTGCTCCTGGGATGGGTCCTGGGCCTGGCCCTGGTCGGCACGATCGTGCTGCTGGTATCCGGTGGCGCGGGCCCTGGCGAGCAGGGGGAGCCGGCCGGTTGGGTCAGCGCACTGGACCTGGCGCTCGGCGCGCTGCTGCTGTGGGTGGCGGTGAAGCACTGGCGCGAGCGGCCGCGCGGCGACGAGGAGCCGGCGCTGCCGAAATGGATGCACGCGGTCGACTCCTTCACACCCGTCAGGGCGGGAGTCCTCGGGATCGTGTTGTCCGCACTCAACCCGAAGAACCTGCTGCTCGTGATCGCCGCCGCGGCAACGATCGCGCGGACGGACGCGTCCGCCGGGGGGCAGGCCGTGGCGCTCGCGGTCTTCGTCGTGATCGGGGCACTGGGGACCGGCACACCGATCGTGCTCTACTTCGCGCTCAAGGAGCGCTCGCGGCACATCCTCGACGGTCTCAAACTCTGGATGGAGAGGCACAACTCGGCGATCGTGAGCGTGATCTGTCTGCTGCTCGCCGCGAAGCTGGTGGGTGGCGCCATCAGCGATCTCTCCTCCTGAGGGCGCGCGTGTTCCGGTTGTTCCCCTCGGTGCGGGGTTACCGGTGGCGGTGGCCGGCACGGGACGCACTGGCCGGGATGACCGTGTGGGCGGTCCTGGTGCCCGAGGCGCTCGCCTACGCGACGATCGCCGGCGTCTCGCCCGTCGTCGGTCTCTACGCCGCACCGGCGGCGCTGATCCTCTATGCCGCCTTCGGCGGTTCCAGACACCTGATCGTCGGGCCGATGGCGGCGACGGCGGCGCTCTCGGCGGCGATCGTCGGGGACGCCGCGGCGGGTTCGGGCGCGAACTTCACGGCGATGACGGCGGCCCTGGCCCTCACGGTGGGCATCGCGGCCCTCCTCGCCGGCCTCCTGCGTCTCGGATTCCTCGCCAACTTCATCTCCGAGCCCGTGCTGAAGGGCTTCATCATCGGCTTGGCGCTGACGATCATCGCCGGCCAACTGCCGAAGCTGTTCGGTGTGGAGGGTGGGTCGGGTGACTTCTTCGAGAGGATCCCCGCTCTGATCGAAGACCTCGGCGGAACCAATGGCCCCACCCTCCTGGTCGGTCTCACCGCCCTCACTCTGATCATCGTTCTCAGGCGTGTCGCCCCGATCGTCCCCGGCTCCCTCATCGCGGTGGTGGCGGGGATCGTCGCCTCCACCACCCTCGACCTGGAGCGTCACGGGGTGGAGGTCGTCGGCGGCATCGAGGCCGGCCTGCCCTCTCTCGGCTTCCCCGATATCGGGCTCGGCGACCTCGGGCTCCTCGCGGCCGGCAGCATGGGCGTACTGCTCGTCGCCTTCGCCGAGGGACTGGGGGCGGCGAAGACCTATGCCGCTCGTGACCACTACGGGATCGACGCCAACCGCGAGCTGATCGGGCTGGGGGCCGCCGGAGTGGGAGCCGGTCTGTCCGGTGGCATGGTCGTCAACGGCAGCCTCTCGAAGACCGCCGTCAACCGCTCGGCGGGCGCCCGCACCCAACTCTCCGGGATCGTCGCGGCCGTCCTGACCGTGATCACGCTCCTCTTCCTCACCGGTCTCTTCGAGAAGCTCCCCGAGGCGGTGCTCGCGGCGGTGGTGATCGCCGCGGTGGTCGAACTGGTCGACCCCCGCTCGATCCTCTCCCTGTACCGCGTCTTCACCCGTCGCCTCGGCCGGGCCTACGGTGTCGCCGCGCGGCCCGATTTCATCGCCGCGGTCACGGCGCTGCTCGGGGTAATGGTGTTCGGCACGTTGCCCGGCCTGTTCATCGGCATCGGCGCCTCCCTGCTCCTGCTCCTTTACCGCTCCTCGCGTCCGCAGATCAGCGAGCTGGGTCGGATGCCCGGGAACGGCCACTTCGCGGCGCTCGACAGACACGCCGAGAGCCGCGGGATCCCCGGGGTGGTCGTGCTGCGTGTCGAGGGCGGCATCTACTTCGCCAATGCCGAGCGGATCCGGTCCGAGGTCCGACGGGCAGCTGCTCGAAAAGGGGTGGGAGCGGTCGTGATCGACGCCGAAACGGTCCCCTTCATCGACGTCGGCGCCGTGCGCATGCTCGACAACCTGGCCGGGGACCTGGGGGATCTCGGAGTCCGCCTCCTGATCGCCCGCGATGTGGGGCAGGTGAGGGACGTGCTGCGCACCGCCGGGGCCGAGGAGGAGTTGCGACGGGTGTATCCCACCGTGCGAGCGGCGGTCGACGCGGCGGAGAGCGGCGGGTGACTCGCTCCTACCGCGTTCGCGGTCCTCTCGCCCCCGCCTCCCGGCACCCATGGGGGGGAGTACGGCAATCGGGCCCGAAGGCCGCCGGAGGTGCTCGGTCGGCACCACGACGGCAGCGGCGGCGGTGGAGAAATGAGGGCGGTCGACACCACCCGGGGGCGCGGTGCCCCCTCAGCTGGACTCCCGGACGACGAGCCGACAGGAAACGGCGCGCACCCCGGGCTCGGGCCGGGAAGCGATGGCGTCGAGCAGGCGCAGGGCTGCCCGCCGGCCGACCTCGGCGAGGTTGCCGTCAATCGTGGTGAGCGGCGGACGACAGGCCAGGGCCATGGTGTCCCAGTTGTCCCAACCCACGATCGAGACCCGCCCGGGGACGTTCACGCCCTTCTCGCGCAGGGCGTCGGCGGCGCCCCGGGCGATCTGGTCGTTCCCGCAGAACAGGGCGTCCGTGTCGGGCGCGGTGCGCAGGAGAGCTTCCACGGCGCGCCGGCCCCAGGCCTCGCTCCACTCGCCGAAGTGAACCCGGCCGGTGGCCGGCTCCAGCCCGGAGGCCGCGAGCAGTTCGACGGTGAACCGGGCCCGGTCCCGGGCGGCCGCGTGATGCGCGGGCCCCGTGATGTGGGCGATCCGGGTGCGCCCGGTCGCCAACAGGTGCTCGATGGCCAGGGTCACCCCGTTCCCGTCGTCGGAGACCACGGACATGTCCTCCGGGTCCGTGGAGGGCGACAACGCGTAGACCGTCGGTATCGGCTCGACGCCCCTCAACGGCGACCGCGGATCGGTGCGCCGTCCGGTCACGATGATGCCGTCCACCCGGCGGTCCATGAGGTTGCGCAGGTGGTGCTGCTCACGGATGGCATCACCCCGGGTGTCGCACAGCAGCACGGAGATCCTCCCCTCCCCGAGCGCGTCCTCCGCACCGAGGAGCACCGGGGTGCTGAAGCGGCCGATGCCATCGGTCGTCACCAGTCCGACCGTCCAACTGCGACCGGTGTGCAGCGTCCGCGCGTGGTGGTTGGGGCGGAAGCCGAGCGTCTCCACGGCGTCCAGGACCCGCTGCCGCGTCTCGGGGCGCATCCGGCCGTTGCCGCTCAGGGCCTTGGAGGCCGTTCCGACGCTGACGCCCGCGAGTCGGGCGACATCGGCGAGCCGGGCCCGCCCGGCCGGCGGGGAATCCGCATCCGTGGTCACGCGCAAACCTTTTCCTGTTCGAGGATCCGGACCCCGCATCCTCCTGCCGTTGCCCGTCCCCGACCAGTCTGCCACGCACGGAAGATGAGGAAGCCGCACCGTGGCCGCAGCTCTTGACCCGGACTCCCGGGGTTTCTATGTTCCTTTCAGGAAAACGATTGCTCATTTGTTGCTCGGGTGAGTCGACTCGCTCCCGGCGTCACGGTGGACGGTGGTCATCCGTCCGCAGATCCGTGGAGCGACACGGCCCCCGGGAGCGCCGGATCGGCGATCGCCTCGCGTCCACCTTTCGGGAGAGCCATGTCCAGCCCGGGTTCAGCCGTGCCCCCTTCCGCGCCCTCCTCCGGGCGGGGCCCGTTCCCCGCCGGCCCGATCCGCCTCGGTCCGAAATCCGGGGCCGCCCTCGTCCTCGCGGCGGCCGAGGTGAGCGCCGGTTTCTGGTTCACCCGACGGGAGGTGAACGCGCGCACCTCGATCCCGCAGGGCCCCGGGCTTCTGGAGTCCGCCGGAAACCTGCAGAACCTGCGGGTCGCGGCGGGCACGGCCGAGGGCGCGTTCCGCGGGGATTACCCGTTCATGGACTCGGACGTGTACAAGTGGTTGGAAGCCGCTTCCTGGCAACTGTCCCGACGGCCCCCCGAGGACGGCGGCCGGCTGGCGGCCGAGGTGGAGCGCATCGTCTCCCTCGTCGCCGATGCCCCGCAACCGGACGGCTACCTCAACACCTGGTTCCAACTCCTCGACAAGGGCGAGCGCTACGCCAACCTGCGCTGGAGCCACGAGTTGTACTGCGCCGGGCACCTGATGCAGGCCGCGGTGGCTCACCACAGGGCGACCGGCCGCACCGAACTCCTCGATGTGGCGGTGAGGTTCGCCGACCACATCGACTCCGTGTTCGGTCCGCCCGGCAGCGGCAAACCGATCGACGGCATCGACGCGCACCCCGAGGTCGAGACCGCCCTGGTCGAGCTGTACCGGGAGACCGGCGAACGCCGCTACCTGGACCTCGCCGGCTACTTCGTCGACCGCTTCGGACACGGCCTGCACGGCGGCGAGGCGTACTGCCAGGACCGCGTCCCCGTTCGCGAGGCGACGAGCGTCGAGGGCCACGCCGTACGCCAGCTCTACCTGCTGGCCGGCGTCACCGACCTGGCGACCGAGACGGGGGACACCGGGCTGCGCGCCGCCGCGGAACGGCTCTGGGAGGACATGACCCGCACCAGGACCCACATCACCGGAGGACTCGGAGCCCGCCATGACGGGGAGGCCTTCGGCAGTCCGTACGAACTGCCGAACGACCGCGCCTACTGCGAGACCTGCGCCGCCATCGCCTCCGTTCAATGGAGCCTGCGGATGGCCCTGCTCACCGGGGAGGCCCGTTACTCCGACCTGATCGAGCGCACCCTCTACAACGGCTTCCTGTCGGGCGTCTCCCTGGACGGGGAACGCTGGCTGTACGTCAATCCGCTCCAGGTCCGCGACGGTCACACCGACACCGACGGGGACCAGGCGGCCCGTCGCACCCGTTGGTTCCGCTGCGCGTGCTGCCCGCCCAACGTCATGCGGCTGTTGGCCTCGCTGGAGCACTACCTGGCCTCCGCCGATGCCGACGGCCTCCAGATCCACCAGTACGTCACCGGCCGTTACACGGCCCACCTCGACGGTGCGCCCGTCACCGTCCGCGCCGAGACCGACTACCCCTGGCGGGGGACCATCGCCCTGACCGTCGAACAGGCCCCGGCCGACCGGTCCTGGACGCTGTCGCTCCGCGTCCCCCGGTGGTGCGACGCCTTTCGGGTCCACAGCGGAGGGACGGTTCACGACTCGGCGGACGCACCCGTCTCCGAGGGTTGGCTGCGGCTCCGGGGCCCTTGGGCGCCGGGTGACCGCATCACCCTCGAACTGTCCATGAGGCCCCGCCTCACCGCCGCCGACCCGCGGGTGGACGCCGTGCGCGGATGTGTCGCGATCGAGCGCGGCCCGCTCGTCCACTGCCTGGAAGGTGTCGACCACCCCGGCGGCCTGGACGACATCGTCCTCGACCCCACCCGGCCGCTCACCGAGAAGCACCGCCCCGACCTCCTCGGCGGCGTCACGACGATCACGGCCGCCGGACACCGACGACGCATCACCGACCCGGGCTGGTGGCCGTACACCTCTCAGGGGAGCCCGACCCCCGCCACGGACGGCGAGCCCGTCGAACTGACCGCCATCCCCTACTACGCGTGGGCCAACCGTGGGGACGGCGCCATGCGCGTCTGGCTCCCCACGCGCTGATCCCCTCCCGGGGGCCGAGCGCCCGGCCCGGGGCGTCGCGGACCCCGCCGACCGGAGCCGGGCTCATGGTCCCGGCCCGGGAGAAATCCCGGATCCCCGCCCGGCCGAACCGTATGGACCAGGGCGGGGGGGGGCTGCTCGCCTTTACCCAGCTCACCGAATGCTGAAGCAGTTGCCACACGGAGACTGGGAAGAAACGGTCTATGAACGTGACCTGCGCAGCGAAGTTGATGAGGCGCCAAGTCCGCTTCCTCCACGTTCGTGAAGATGCCACCTGTCGTGCTGGGGCCTCTGATGACCTGATGTCACCATCTGCCTTGATTGCGTGCCCCAACTCTCGTGCAGCTCTGCCCACGCGGCATATTCATCTCGGCCCGGTTAGTGGCCCGTCAACAGGAATGTGAGGTATTTCCGGACACCGAGGTTGCGACGGGTCTCCGTCCGTGCGGTGCTGAGTGCGCCTGTCATTCTCGCTCGTTCCGCCTCGGCACCGCTCAGTTGCTTCTGGCGTTGTAACAGGTCGGCACGCTTGCGCTGGGTCTCCATAGCGCGCTGCTGGCGGTCGGCCGTGAGTCGCTGCCGTTCGTCGGTGATCCGCTTCTGCAGGACGTCCCGGTCCTGTTGGGCTTTGCTCTCCGCCTGCTTTATTTCCCGGTCGTACCGCGCTCGCAAGGTGGCGATCTCCGCGCGAATCCTTGCCAGGGCGGGCCCGGGCAGCTTGGCGGGTGCGGAGGTCCTGGCCCGTTGCTCCAGGGAGCGGCGCCACGCGTCGAGGGCGCTCGCCCGCGCTTCACCCACGCCGGGCACGCGGATGTAGTGGCCGCCGGCGTGGATGAAGTAGGCGACACGGTTCCCGGTACCCTGGCTCTGGGAGTAGGACACGCCCGTGAAGTCAGCAGCAGTGCGGATACCAGCCCGCATCAGAGCCCCGACTGTCTTGGCGCCCATGTTCGGCAGTGACCGTGCTTCCTGGATCGAGGTGGCGCGTAGCTTCGCCTCGACGTGCCGGCGCACCGCAGGTTCCAGCGCAGCGGCGATCATGTTCTGCTCTCTGGCAGACAGCTCCGCCTTGCGCTTGTGGGGCTGGTCGGTGCGGCGGTTCAGTTCCATGGTGATGCGGGCCAGTCCGACACGCAGGTCGGTCTGAAGGGTCCGGATGCGCTTGTCGGCGACTGCGCCCTCCTTGGCAGTGGCGTCATCCAGCTTCTGCATCTCCTGCTCCAGCCGCTGGTGGGCGCCCGCCGGGTCCTTGAGTTCGCGAGCCCGTCGGCGCAGCTCCCGAATGCGTTGGTGGGCGGTCCGATACTCCGGCCTGAGTCGTCGGCCTATGCCGATCACGGCAGCGGAAGCGAGCAAGGCGGCCCCCTGGGCGGCAGGCAGGTAGCCCTCCGGCTGGCCGGTGGTGACCGAGAGTACGCCGGGGGCGGCAGTGCTCAGCAGGGCCGCGGCCGCGGCCGTCAGATCGCGAGGGCGGCGCCCGGTGAAGCCTGTGGGGGCGAGGGCCGGAGGGGTCGGCACCGCTGCGGCGGTGGCGGATGCCATGCGGTCCACCATCCAGGCCGGGAGGGTCCCGAAATGTGGGGTCGCCGGGTCGGTCGCGCCCCTCGTAGTGCCAGTGGTGGTCGGAGTTGTGGTGCCGGCCTTCCGCTTGTGGCGTGAGGTGGGGGATGTGAGCGTGTCGGCTGTGAGGCGGGGCAGCGTAGAGCAGGGTTGCCCGAGGAAGCCTTGGACACGGGCCGCCGCTGTGCGGAGCCGTTGGTCGGAGTGGCCGAGAAGCAGGGGCCAGGCCAGCGAAGTCGCCGGAGACCTGAGGTCGGATTCGGAGAGAATCAGGTACTCGCCCTGGGGCTCGTGGAGCTGGTTCCACAGGCTGGGATCCGTGGCGACGGCGAGCAGGGAGAGGTGGATGAGCCAGGTCGAGAAGCGATCCATGGCGGGCCCGAAGTCAGCGGCGCCGCGCTGTGGCGACTGGTAGTTGCGGTGGCCGTTCTCGGTCGCCACCTCGCCCTTGAGTGCGGGGACGTACATGCCGTCGTAGTCGACAAGCCGGAGGGTGCCATCCTCCGCCACGAGGATGTTTCCGTGCTGCAGGTCGCCGTGGGCGATGCCGTTGTCCTCCAGGTCGCCCGTCATCGCGAGGAAGCGGTCGGCAAGGGTGTGAACGGCGGTGGGGTCGTGGTGGTGGCGGTCGATCCAGGAGATGAGGTCGGTGCCCCGCACCCACGCCATCCGGAGCACGGGGAACCAGTCGCCGAGGACCAGCACGCCCTGTTCCAAGAACTCGAAGCGCACGGGCCACGGCTGGGAGAGGCTGCCGGTGTCGAGTGCACGCAGGGCGGTGCTGATCACGGTGTAGCGGGTGCCGATGGCGGAGGTGTCCCGGGTGAAACACTTCAACGCGTAGCGCTGCCCGTCTCGAGCGGTGATGGAGAAGACGCTGGCGAAGTTGCCAGAGATTGCCTTGGGGCCGAGGACGGCACTCTGTTGGACAGTTCCGTGCCGGAGATCGGGGTCGCGGAAGCAGAGTTCGGGGTGCTGCAGGACCTCCGCGTAGTTCGCCCCCGTGGGGAACTTCCGGATCCGATTGGTTCCGGTGACGGGGCGATCGTCGCGGGACACAGCCATCACGCCTCCGTTCTTACCTTTATCCGGATCAGGGTCACGTCGTCGTTGCGCATGAGCCCTCGACCCCGCTGATCCTCCACCCACTCCGTGAAGGGCTCATCGCCCACCTCGGCGAGCGTGGCCAGCAGAGTGCCCGGGGTCTTGTGCCCGTGGTGAGGGGACAGCAGCCAAGCGGCCAGCGCGTCGCTGGCCAGCAAGACTTCGTCGCCTGGCGCCAGGGCGCCGTGGGCGAGCTGCAGCCGCTCGGCTACCAAGGCGGTGTCGTGGTTACGGCTGCCGAGGAGCCGGGGGGTGATGCCGAAGTCCTCGACGTGTTCAAAAGGGAAGGCCCGCCGGACAACACCGTTCCGTAGGTGGAAAAGGCAGCTGTCGCCCAGCGCGAAGGCATGCCAGGACCAATTGGTCCTACCGTTATCGGGTACGGTGGCTCGGATCTCCGCCCCCAGTACGGTCGCGAAGGCGCCCTTCTCCAGGCCGGGTTGCTCGTACCAGGTGATGGGCCGGCCATTGGCATCGCGCTTCGCTTGGTACCAATCGAGGTACGCCTGCCAGCGCGGCCCGGATCGCCCTATGAGGTCGACGACAAACGCGTCCACGTCCTCCCACCAGTCACGACCGAAGGACATGGACTCCACGGTATCCGCGACGAGGCGCTCCGCCCAGGCACCCGCGAGCAGGCTCTCCGAGGCGCCGTCGGACACCGCCGCATACAACGGCAGAACAGTACGGCCATGGTCGTCGGACCGTGCATCCCCGAACCAGAACAGCCCGGCATCCTCGCATTCCTTGAGCGCGTTGCCCGCCTTGGGTACCTGCAGCAGCTGGCATTCCGGCAGAGCCGAAACGTCCTCCATGGTCAGCGCAGCTCCGTCTCGGTGGTCAGCGCAGCTCGGTGGCGCGCGTGCCGATGTCGAGGAATTCCACAATAGAGGTGATGTCCGCGTTGTAGACGAAGCCTCGGGTGGTCTCGCTGACACGGTGCCCCTGCGAGGCCGCGTAAGAGCGCATGTGGCTGGGCAGCACACTCGACATCTGGAACAGCAGCCGAGCGTACGTGTCCGGCAGGCCCTCCTCACTGTCCGGGAAGGTGACGGGTGTGCCGTCGCTGCCGGAAACGTGAAGGTTGAACAGGAGGACCGCGCCGTCGGCGGTGGCGTGCGAGGCCAGCGCGATGGCGGCGCTGGTGGGGTCGCCATCGGTGGACTCGCCGTCGGTGAGGTTGAGCACGATCGGTGGGAAGCTGCTCGGGTGCGCCTCGACCCAATTCGCCACGAGGCTGTCCGCGTAACCGAAGGCGCGTGTCATGGGCGTACCGCCGTTGATCACCGGGTCCATCCACACCGGGAACTGCACCGAGGTCTCGACCAAGCCGCCGGCGCCATCGGGCACCTTCTTGGTACGGCTCTCCACCCGCGCCGGGTTGTTGGCGACCTCGCTCAGCGGAACGAGGTCGCGCCCGGCCAGCGCCCCCTGGAACGCGGAGCCCACGTGATTGTGCCCGTATCCGATCACTGCGACGTGGAAGTAGTCCCGTACGCCTTCTTCCTTGGCGCACTTGACGGACAGTTCGGTCAGTAGTCGGTTGATCGCGTCGGATACCACCTTGGCTCGCTGCTGCGTGACCTCACCGGTACCCATCGGATCGCTCATGGAGGCGGACTGATCCACGAGGAAGACGAAGCAACCCGGATTGGTTCGGCTGATCTCTGCGGTGTACGGCACTGTGCCCCCCTGCTGCGAAGGGGACCACCTTATCGAATGGCCAGTGCCTTCACACTGCCTTCATGGTCTCGGTGCCGGGAAGGTAATTGGCACTCACATGCTGCTCCATCGGCCGTCAGGCATGGGCTCCGGCAGTTCGGTCACCTGATGCCGGACGGTCTGCTCGACGAGTTCGGATCCAGGTGCTCCTCGGTATCGGGGAGGATGGTTCCGATGTCTCCGGAATCGAGACCAGCGCTTTCCTCAGGGTAGACGCCAATGATCAACGACATGCGGGGCGGCCTACTGGTTACGTCTCATGTGGCGGCGTTACGACAGCCTGGTTCGCGCGAAAGCGCAAGCGGGGAGCCTTCTCATCAGAGTGAAGCGATGTTTGAGTCCGACGCATGGCCGTGTAGAGTGAAGAATGCCCTTGACCTGCAGAAAGCCGGCAGGGAGCCGTCTTCCGGGAGTCCAAAGTGCTGCGAACCATGTTCAAATCCAAGATCCACCGGGCCACCGTCACGCAGGCGGACCTGCACTACGTGGGATCCGTGACCGTCGACGCCGACCTGCTGGACGCCGCCGACATCCTGCCGGGCGAGCAGGTCCACATCGTCGACATCACCAACGGCAACCGCCTGGAGACCTACACCATCGAGGGCGAGCGCGGCTCGGGCGTCATCGGCATCAACGGCGCCGCCGCCCGTCTGGTGGCCCCCGGCGACCTGGTCATCCTCATCGCCTACGCCCAGGTCACCGACGAGGAGGCCCGCTCGATGAAGCCGCGGGTCGTGCACGTGGACGCCGACAACCGGGTCGTGGACCTGGGCAGCGACCCGGGGGAGCCGGTGCCCGGCGGGGCCGCGCGCCGGAGCCCGGGCTCGGTGCCGCGCGGCTGACGCCCCCCACGCGCGCACCCCGCACGCATACGGCTGAGGCCGCCCACCACCCCGCGGGGTGGTGGGCGGCCTCAGCCGTATGCGGGAACGGGTGACCGGGGGGAGCCCCGGTTCAGCCGGCGCGGATCTCGTCGAAGACCTCGCGTGCCTCGGTCTCCAGGCGCGGTCCGGCCAGCCAGGTGCTGTCGAACGGACCGATGGAGGTGACGGAGATCAGCTCCTGCGCGCCGTTCGCCCCCGTGGCCAACCACGGACCGCCCGAGGCACCACCGGTCATGGTGCAGCCGACGCGGTACATCACCGGCTCGGCGGCGTCCAGGGACAGCCGGCCCGGCTCGTCGGCGCAGACGAACATGCCCTGCCCGTCGTAGGGGTCGGCGGCCGGGTAGCCGACGACCTCGATCCCGCCGATGCCGGAGACGGCCGGGGCGTCGAAGGAGATGTCGTAGGCGGCGCCGACCGTCTCCTCCAGGGAGCGGCCGCTGCCGTCCTCGGCGGCCACGCGCATCATCGCGAAGTCCTGGTGGGCGCCGTTGCCGCCCTCCTCGGTGCCCTGCTCGACCCAGTAGTCGGTGGTGGCGACCAGTTCGGCCCAGAAGGTGCCGTAGGGGGCGAGCTCCTCGAACGCCGGGTCCGGGTTCTCCGCCAGGCTCCGGCCCTGGTCGTTGTAGGCGGGAACGAAGATGATGTTGCGGAACCAGCCGCCGTCCCGGCCGGCGTGCACGCAGTGTCCGGCGGTGGCCACCAGGTTCGACCGCCCCGGATTGTCCGGGTCGGTGACGACGGCGCCGGAGCAGACCATGGTGCCGGCGGGGGTGTCCATGAACACCTTGCCGATGGCCGGGGTGTTGGCGCTGTACGGCGTCGCCGCCGGCTGCGCCTCCACCACCGCGGGCTGCGGGTCGGTGATGCCCCGGTCGGCGTCCGGGTTGTCGGCGGGGGCCTCCGGCTCGGGGGTGGCCGGCTCGTCGATCTCGTCCTGATCGATGGCCTTCTCGCGGTCCAGGGCCTCGCGCATGCGGTCGGCGTCCCAGAAGTCCTCGATGATGACGCTGATGTACTGACCCGCCTCGCGCAGCCAGGTGTCCGAGTCCCAGTTCGCCCACTCGCCCTGTTCCCAGAGCTCCGGGTCGATCTCGATGGGGAGGTTGTCGAGCAGTTCGCGCAGCCGGTCCTCGCGCGGGATGCTCTCGACCGGGTTCTTCGCCTCGTCCCCGCCCGCGTTGTCGTCCGTGTCGTCCGGACCACAGGCCGTGAGTCCGAGGAGCAGAACGGTCGCCGCCGCGGTCGCGACCGCGCCCCGGCGACGCCCCGCGGATCGCCCGCCAATCCTTGCCATGGGTGAACTCCCCCTGAGGTGTTTCGGTGTGCCGTGCCGATGTTCGGTTGTCCGGACGATCCCGCTTCCGGTTCCCGTCCCGGGTCCGCGCCGGTCGTGCCGGCGCCGCTCCGGGCCGCCGGAGCGCCCCCCACTATGCCGGTGTGGTGATGGACGGCGCCGGCGGGGTGTCCGGTTCCCGGTGATTGCGGGGGAAGTTCCCGGCCCCCGGGGCCACTCGATCGGGTTCTCCCGGGGAGTGATCCGTTTCACCCGTCTGTCGGTGGTGAGAGCGGGGGAGGAATGTCACACGCGGGTTCCCCGTCGGGAGCCCCGGACCGGCGTCCGGACGGACCCGGCCACCGCTTCGCGAAGGAGGGAGGCGCCCCGTCACCGGTCCCGGGGCGCCGCAGATCCATGACCCCACACCCCCACTCCGTCAGGCCGAACCCCGAGCTTCCCCGGCCCGGGCGCTCACCGGAGACGGGGACCGGCACCGCCCGGGGCGGGGGCCCGGTCCCCCCGGACCCGCTGGAGCACCCGGATGCCGACCGGGCGGCGGACGCCGCCGCCGTGGAGAACCTGCTGCGCTGCTGGCTGCGCGAGACGCTTCCGGACGGTGTGCCGGGGGACGGGACCGACGACGGGGGCGAGGGGGCGACGGAGGTGACGCTGCCGTTGCCGGCCACCGGGGCGAGGCTGCGGGTGCCGATCACCCACCGCTCGCCCACCGGCCACCACCGGTTCGGCGTCCCCGTCCTGGAGGACGTACCGGGGACCGTCGCCGCTCCCGACGCCGTCACCCTCGCCGCGCTGCTCGCCCGCGAGGCGGCGCACCGCGCCGCCGGGGACGCGGACGGGCGGGTGCCGGGACCCGCCGCCGCGACCGAACTCGTCGGCCGGGTCGCCGACTCGGCCCGCCGGGTGGCCGCGCACCTGGCCGCCCGCCGCGCCGCGCCGGCCCCGCCCCCCGGTAC
>NZ_VKHS01000699.1 GCF_014141525.1 Streptomyces calidiresistens | reverse complement strand
CCCCCGGCACGCCCCCGGCCGCCGCGCCACCCTCACCCAGTACGCCGGCGCGCACGTCGTCATCGCGGACGGCGGCTCCACCATCTACGAGGCGATGGCGCTGGGGCTGCCCGTGGTGCTCCCGGCCTGGCTCACCGCCGCCCGCAACCTGGCCCGGGCCGGCGGAACGCTGCTGGAGGCCACCGTCTACCGCGAGCGCCTGGGCGTCCACGTCGACGCCCCGTCCGCTCTGGAGGACGCCTGCATCACCGCCCACGAGACCGGCCTCGAGGAACGCGAACGCGCCTTCATCGAGGACGTCCTGCCCACCTTCTACCGCGGCGCGTCCGGCGCCGGCTTCGCGAAGTTCCTGCTCACTCTCCTGGAGGGCTCATGACCGACACCACCAACACCACCGAGGGCGCGGCCACCGACAGCCCGGCCACCACGGAGGGCGCGCCGGCCTCGACCTCCGGGCCGGGGAGCGTCCCGGCGACGAACTGGGACGCGATGAAGCTCTCCGACCTGCGGGCCGCCGCCCGCGAGCGGGGCCTGCGCACCGGGGGCACCGCCGCCGAACTCGTCGCGCGCCTGCGCGCGGACGACCAGGACAAGGACGGGGAGAGCGCCGCGGAGAAGTACACCCGCGACGGGGACGAGCCGACCGCCGATGGTGCGCACATCCCCGCCGGCACCGGCGCCCGGGTCCACGACGCCGACCACCAGGACCCCGGAGGGCAGGAAGGGCCGGTGGAGGTGGAGGGCACCGGCTACCGGACCCGGGTCGTCCTCGGAGCCGACCAGGACCCCTCCACCCTCAACCTCGACGCCCTGAACCGGCCGAACGCGACGCGCGAGTACACCCACCGGGCCCCCGCCGTGAAGCCTGCGGCGGTCACCGAGGCGTGGCTGCGCAAGGGCGAACGCCAGACGTTGCGGCGCGCCATCGAGGAGGGCCTGGTGCCCTGCGGGGAAGTCACCCACCACGGCCCCGACGCCGGCGGCAAGACCTGGACCTTCACCGTGCCGGTGCGGGACTGACCCCGGGGGGCCGTGTGATGGCGACGCCCGGCAACGAGGAGCTGCGCGCCCTGGTCCGCGACGGCAAGGCCATGCCCGCACCCGGACAAGACCGCCCCGGACGCTTCCCCATCCGCAACCGCGACGACCTCGCGAAAGCCATCCGAGCGGTGGGGCGGGTGGAACCGGCGACGGAGGAGGAACGGGCGCGGGTACGGCGGTACATCATCCGCCGTGCCCGCGAGCTGGGGGCGGTGGCCGATCTGCCGGAGAGCTGGGACCTGACGACCGGCCGCCTGAAGGACGGGGCCGACTCGTGACCGGGGCCGACGGCCGGGCGGCGGACCCCGGAGCGGAGTCCCCGCCCGTGCCGGGCCAGGAGCCGGCCGGCACGCCCCCGGCTCCCGGACCGGTCGACGAGACGGGCGGGGAGGACGAGTGGGCGCAGCACCTCCTCGCCCAAGCAATCCACAAAATCGACCAGGAAGGCGCCGAACCGAACAACTCGCGGGTACCATCAGCCCAAGAGGGCGAATCACCAGTTGAGACCCCTCGGGAGCCCAACGCTCCCGGCGCAACCGGCACTCCCGAAAGGGGAGAGCCCAGACCCGAAACGGGACAGCAGCGCATGACAACCACCGAAACCAACACAACTGAACAGTCCGGTACCCCCACCGGGGAGACCACCCAGCCCCCCGCGCAGGCACCCGAAACGGGACCCACGCACACCACCACCAACAACGCCGACACCGGCGCAGCCCCGCAAGGGGGCAGCACCGACACCGGCGACACCGGCGGTGACCCCAAAAACTGGGAAGCCGAAGCCGCGAAGTGGAAGGCCCTGAGCCGCAAGAACGAAGCGGACAAACTCAAGGCCCTCGCCGAACTGGAGAAGCTCAACACCCCCTCCACCGGCACCACCACCAGCAGCAACGGCACCGGCACCGGCAACGAGGAAGTCCGGCGCCTGACCGAACAGGTCAACGCACTGGTCGCCAAGCAACGCGAGAACGAGCACCAGGCGCTCCTCGCCCGGGCCGCCGAAGCCAAGCACCTGACCGCAGACCAGGCGAAGTACCTCAGCGGCTCCACCTACGAGGAGCTCCTGGCATCCGCCGACCGCATCAGGGCCGACTTCGGACTCCCCAACCCACAGGACACCCAGCAGCAGACCGCCCCCGGCGGCGCACGGGAGACACACCCCCCGCGCGAACACCTGCGGCCGGGAGCCAGCGGGCCGGACACCGACGGATTCGACGACCAGAAGATCGTCGAGCAGGCCCTACGCAAGACCTTCGGCCACCACTAGCCCCCCGCCCCGGGGTGCGGGTGGCCCGGCCGAAGGTCATGGAGGAACCCCATGGCCCTTGTCACGTCCACCCGCATCTCGCGGCTGGCCATCATGCTCCTGTCCCGCCGCCTCGCCCTGCCCATGACCGTGCAGCGCGTCCCCAGCGACGAGTACACCGGGCCCTCCGGCGGGACCGTCGTCATCCGCGTCCCCGTACCCCGAGAAGCGAAGATCCAGGAGAACGCGGGCGACCCGCTGGACTTCTCCGAGGTCGACGAGGTGCCCGTCGAGACGGGCATGGAGCACGTCTACGACGGCGCGCGCGTCACCATCCAGCAGCGCAGCATGTCCATCGAGAACCTCACGCAGCAGCTCGTCGTGCCGCAGGTCCGCGCGGTCGCGGTCGGCGCGGAGAACATCCTCGCCGAGGTCATGAACGCGCTGCCCATCGAGTACGAGGTCACCGGCGGCGCCAACTCCAACATCGACGCGGCGATCCTCGCCGCCCGCGCCGACCTCGGCCGCAACGACGTCCCGATGGAAAACCGCTGGCTGGCGGCATCCCCCGGCCTCGCGGAGATCCTCCTCGGCCGCCCCAACCTCACCCC
>NZ_VKHS01000698.1 GCF_014141525.1 Streptomyces calidiresistens | reverse complement strand
GGTCACGGGTGGTTTCGGCGTCGCCGGCGGGCTCCCCCGCACCGGCCGCGCCGGCGTCGGGCCCCTCGGACCCGTCGGACCCGTCGGACCCGTCGGGCTCGTCCGTCGAATCCGCCCCGTCCCCCGCCGCGGGCACCGGCGGGGCCTGCCGGCTCAGCACCGCCACCAGTTCACCCAGCTCCTCCGGGATGCGGGCGGACTCGGTGCGCCCCAGCGAACCCATCTCGACCAGGGTGCGGCCGTCCGGACCGGCCGTGGCCCGCACCCACACCCGGCGGCGCTGGATGAGCAGCGAGGCGGCCAGGCCCAGCACCGCGCCCACGGCCCCGGCCAGTGCCCAGCCGTTGGCGGCCGGGGTGGAGATCTGGAAGCTGGCCCAGCGCTCGAAGCCCTCGAAGGTCAGCGACCCCTTGCCCTCCGGCAGCTCCCAGGTGTCACCGGGCTCCATGCTGATGCGGCGCGGCTCGCCCGTGGGGTCGAGGAACTGTTCCATCCGGCTGGTGTCCAGCTGGTAGACGTTCTGCGGGATGCCCGAGTTGAGGCCCAGGTTGCCCCGGTACGCGGTGAGGGTGAGCACGGGGTGGTCGGGCTCGGGGAAGCTGGAGTGCGGTCCCCGGTCCTCGGTGATCCGGTAGGTCGGGCTGAAGATGCCCTGGAACCCGAGCTGGTCGGGCTCGCCGTTCTCGTCGAGGTAGTCGGTGACCTTGATGACGCCGGTCGCCGTGCCCGCCATGTCCTGCGGCAGGAACGGCACCGGGCCGGTGAAGGCGATCTCCCCCTGGCCGTCGGTGACGGTGACCACCGGCGCGAAGCCGTGGCCGATCAGGTAGATCTTCGCGTCCCCGATCGTCAGCGGGTGGTTGACCTCGATGGCCGCCTCGGTGCCCTCGGTGTCGCCGTCCCGCCAGTAGGTGACGTCGGCCCGGAACTCCCGGGGGGTGCCCAGGTCGGGGCCCTCGCGGGCGAACCGGGCGTGGAACTCGTCGAGGTCGAAGCGGAACCGCTCCAGCTCGCCGATGTCGAACAGCGCCCCGGACCCGAAGTCGTCGTACTGGGTGAGCGTGTTGGTGAAACCGCTGCCGACGACGACCAGCTTGCCGCCCTCGGAGCGGTAGAGCTGGCCGGCGGCGAAGGCGATGAGCATGACGACCAGCGCGATGTGGAAGAGCAGGTTGCCCGCCTCGCGCAGGTAGCCCTTCTCGGCCGCCACGGCGGCCGGGCGGGCGCCCGGCCCGTCCCCCTCCCCGTCGCGGGCGGTGCGGAAGCGGCGGCGGCGCAGCTCGCCGTGCGCGGCGTCCAGCACCGCGGCCGGCTCGGCCTCGGTCCACCAGCGGGTGGAGGCGGGCATCCGGTCCAGCCGGCGCGGGGCGCGCGGCGGACGGGACCGCAACTGGCCGATGAACTGCCACGTGCGGGGGACGATGCAGCCGATCAGCGAGACGAACAGCAGGATGTAGATCGCCGAGAACCACACCGAGGAGTACACGTTGAACAGCTGGAGCCGCTCGTAGACCTCCGCCAGCGCACCGTGGCGGGCTCGGAAGTCGGCGAGCACCGCCGGGTTGCCGGTCTCCTGCGGGATGAGCGAGCCGGGGATGGAGGCCAGCGCGAGCAGGAAGAGCAGGATCAGCGCGGTGCGCATCGAGGTGAGCTGACGCCAGTACCAGCGGCCCCAGCCGAGCAGCTCGCGGCCCAGCCAGGCCAGCGCGCCGCGTGCGCCCGGCCGGCGGGCGCCGCCGAAGGAGCCGGCACCGGCCGGGCCCCCCTCGCCGGGACCGTCCGAACCGCCGGAGCCGCCGCCGTGACCGCCGGGACCGCCACTGTCGCCGGGACCGTCGGCGCCCGGCCGCAGGTGTCCCTCGGGTCCGGTCCCGGGCCCGACGAAGTCGTCCCCGGTGTCCCCGGGGGACCGCTCGATCGTCGTACCCGTGTCCCTGCGCTCACCCATGGTGCCCACCGCTCGCCGTCTCTCGCTCCGTCTCCCGTTCGTTCCCGCGCGCCGCCCACCCGGTGGGCGGGGGTTCCGGCGGGATCGTGGGAGGTCCGGTCCGGGGATGGGGAGGCATCTCAGATCCCCACCGTGAAGCCGGAGGACCACACCGTCAGCTGGTACACGATGCGGTCCCACACCCCGGTGACCAGCAGCAGACCGGTGAGGATCATCATCACGCCGCCGATCCGCATCACCAGGGCGTAGTGCCGCTTGACCACCGAGAAGGCGCCCAGCGTCCGCCGGAAGGCCAGCGCCGCGAGGATGAACGGCAGGCCCATCCCCAGACAGTACGCCGCCGTCAGCAGCGCCCCGCGCCCGGCGGTCGCCTCGTTGAAGGCCAGGAAGTTCACCGAGGCCAGGGTCGGGCCGATGCACGGGGTCCAGCCGATGCCGAAGACCACGCCCAGCATCGGCGCCCCGGCCAGTCCGGCGGCCGGCCGGGAGTGGAAGCGGAACTCGCGCTGCCCCAGGCGCGGCACCAGTCCCATGAAGATCAGGCCCAGCAGGATGGTCAACACGCCGAAGACCCTGGTCAGGAACTCGCGGTGCTCCTGCAGGACGCTCCCGACGCCGCCGAAGAGCGCGCCGGTGGAGATGAACACGGCGGAGAAGCCGAGGACGAACAGCAGCGACCCCAGCAGCATCCGGCCGCGCCGGGCCTCGCCGAGGTCCGCGCCGCCCACCCCGGTGACGTAGCTCAGGTAGCCGGGGACCAGGGGGAGCACGCAGGGGGAGAAGAAGGAGACCAGCCCGCCGAGGACGGCCACCGGGATCGCGAGGAACAGGGCACCGTCGAGAACGGTCTCGTTGGTCCCGGTGTAGGCCGCGAGCAGTTCCGTCATGGTGGGCCCGGTGTCCTTCGTGTTCCTTCGTCGGTGCCCCTCCCGCCGGGGGGCGGGCGGGGCG
>NZ_VKHS01000697.1 GCF_014141525.1 Streptomyces calidiresistens | reverse complement strand
CTCCCCGCCCCCCTCGCCGGGGTCGCCTCCTACCACTTCGGCTGGACCGACGCGGCCGGGCGCCCCGACGGCGGCCCCACCGGCAAGGCACTGCGTCCCGCCCTGGTCACGGGGTGCGCCGAGGCGGTGGGGGGTTCGGCGCGGGACGCGGTGGCCCCCGCCGTCGCGGTGGAGCTCGTGCACAACTTCTCGCTGCTGCACGACGACATCCTGGACGGGGACACCACCCGACGCCACCGCGCCACCGCCTGGGCCGTGTTCGGCTCGCCCACCGCGTTGTTGACCGGGGACGCCCTGCTGGCACTGGCCCCCCGGGCCCTGGCCGAGGACGACTCCCCGCACCTCGCCACCGGGATCCGGTGGCTGGCCCGCTCCACCGAGTTGCTCGTCGAGGGGGAACGGGCGGACATCTCCTTCGAGGAGCGGGATCGCGTGACACTCGCCGAGTGCCTGGCCATGGCCGAGCGCAAGACCGCGGAACTCCTCGCCTGCTCCTGCGCCCTGGGGGCCCTGTGGGGCGGGGCCGGGCCCGAACGGATCGCGTCGCTGCGGGCCTTCGGCCGACACCTGGGCACGGCCTTCCAGCTCACCGACGACCTGCTGGGGATCTGGGGGGACCCGGCGGTGACCGGCAAACCCGCCCGT
Source organism: Streptomyces calidiresistens (assembly GCF_014141525.1). Classification (GTDB taxonomy): domain Bacteria; phylum Actinomycetota; class Actinomycetes; order Streptomycetales; family Streptomycetaceae; genus Streptomyces; species Streptomyces calidiresistens. The sequence goes on along the minus strand of NZ_VKHS01000697.1, from coordinate 2,254 downwards.
GCCGACCTGGCCTGCCGGAAGAAGTCCCTGCCGGTGGTGGCGGCCCTGGAGTCGGGCACCCCGGCGGGCCGGCGACTGGCCCGCCGATACACGCCCCCGCCCGACGGGACGGGTGAGGAGACACCCGGTGAACTGGCCCTGCTGGCCCGGTTGGTCGAGGAGGCCGGCGGGCGGGAGTGGGCCGAACGACGGGCCGCCGGGGAGTTGGAGCGGGCGCTGGCCGCCCTGGAGGCCGCCGAGCCGGCGCCGGAGGCCGCCCGGCGGCTCTCCGCCCTCGCCCGGCTGGCCTGTCGCCGCGACCGCTGAAGCGGCCGGCGGCGCGGCGCGCCCCTCCCCGGGGCGCGCCGCGCCGATCAGCGCTCGCGCTGCGCGAGGCGCAGCAGGTGATCGGCGAGTTCCTGACCGCCGGTCGGCTCACGGCTGATCAACAACAGGGTGTCGTCCCCCGCGATGGTGCCCAGGATCTCGTGCAGTTCCGCCTGGTCGATGGCGGAGGCCAGGAACTGCGCGGCCCCCGGCGGGGTGCGCAGCACCACGAGATTGGCGGACGCCTCCGCCGAGATGAGGAGTTCACCGGCGAGCCGGGCCATCCGCTCCTCCTTGACCGACTCCCCCAGGGGGGCGCGAGGAGTGCGGTAACCACCCTCGCTGGGCACGGCGTAGATCAGCTCCCCCGCGGGATTGCGGATCTTCACCGCGCCCAGTTCGTCGAGGTCGCGACTGAGGGTGGCCTGGGTGACCGAGAGCCCGTCATCGGCCAGCAGCCTCGCCAGTTGGCTCTGGGAGCGAACCGGTTGACGGTTGAGGATGTCCACGATCCTGCGGTGGCGCGCCGTGCGGGTCTGCGGCACCGCGGGGCCGCCGTTGCGGTCCACGCTCACCGTCCTCCCCCGGGGCGCCCGGTGCCGCGCGCCGGCCGGGGCATCGGTCGTCGTCGGGTACCCCGTGCGGTCGTTCTCATCCCCCGACCCCCTCGTCCTTGCCGATCCCCGCCCCGGCGGCGTCCAGGATCCCCGGCAGCGCCGCCGTGAGCGCGTCGATCTCGTCGTCGGTGACCACCAGCGGCGGGGCCAGTCGGATGACGTCCGGGGCCACGGCGTTGATCAGGAGGCCCGCTCCCCGCGCGTGCTCCTGCGCCTTCGCCGCCACCGGGTGCCGGAGCACGATCCCCAGCAACAGGCCGGCTCCGCGCACCCCCTCCACCAGGGGGTGGTCGAGTGCCTCGATGCCGGCGCGCAGCCGTTCCCCGGCCTCCTTGACCCGCTGGAGCAGGTCGGTCGAGGCGATGGTGTCCAGGACGGCCAGCGCGGCGGCGCAGGCCACCGGGTTGCCACCGAAGGTGGAGCCGTGCCGGCCGGGGGTGAACAGGTCGGCGGCGGGGCCGAAGACCAGGGTCGCGCCGATGGGCAGACCGGCCCCCAGGCCCTTGGCGAGGGTGATGACGTCGGGTGCCACCCCTTCCGCGCCGCAGGCGAACCACTCACCGGTGCGTCCGATCCCGGTCTGCACCTCGTCCACGGCCAGGAGGGTGCCGGTGGCGCGGGTGATCTCCCGGGCGGCGGTCAGGTAGCCGCGCGGGGGGACCACCACGCCGTTCTCCCCCTGGACGGGTTCCAGGATCACCATGGCGGTCTCCCCGGTGACGGCGGCGCGCAGCGCCTCCATGTCGCCGTAGGGCACGTGCTCCACGCCGGCCGGCAGCGGGTGGAACCCCTCCTGCTTGGCCGGCTGGCCGGTCAGGGCGAGGGCCCCCATGGTGCGGCCGTGGAAGCCGCCGACGGCCGCCACGATCCGCGGCCGGCCGGTGAGCCGGGCCAGTTTGAAGGCGGCCTCGTTGGCCTCGGCGCCGGAGTTGCAGAAGTACACCCGGCCCTCGCGACCCGCCAGGTCGAGCAGCCGCTCGGCGAGCGCCACCGGCGGCTCGGTCGCGTACAGGTTGGAGGCGTGGGCCAGGGTCGCCACCTGCTCGCTCACCGCGCGGACCACGGCGGGGTGACCGGTGCCCAGGGAGGAGACCGCGATCCCGCCGAGGAAGTCGAGGTACTCCCGACCGTCGGCGTCGCGCAGCCGGGCCCCCGTTCCGGAGACCAGGGGCAGCGGCGGGGTGCCGTAGTTGTCGGTGAGCACGGCCCGCCAGCGGTCGATGAGCCGGGCGTTGCCCGACCCGCCGCCGGTACCGGTGGCCCCGGGGTCGCGGGGGGTGTCGGGGGCGTTCCCGGGGTTCATGGCCGTCCTCCCGGCTCGATGGGGGTGG
>NZ_VKHS01000696.1 GCF_014141525.1 Streptomyces calidiresistens | reverse complement strand
ATCGACCGGGTGTCCACCCCGCCCGGCAGCGTCCCGAACGCCCCGCCGCCCTCCCCGCCGAGCCGGGAGGCGCAGAAGGCGTCGGCCACCGCCGGCGGCGCGTACCGCACCAGCAGTGATCCCTGGAGCAGCAGCGCGATCCGCTCGGCCGGGCGTCGGGCCCGCCCCTCCATCCCCTCCAGGTCCGACAGCTCCGTCAGCAGCTCCTTGATCGCCGCGTCGAAGCGGTGGTCGGCCCCCGAGGCCCGGCCCAGCTCCGACAGCAGCGCGTTCAACGCCCCCGGCTCCCGTTGCAGCGCCCGCAGCACGTCCAGCGCCTGCACGTTCCCCGAGCCCTCCCAGATCGAGTTCACCGGTGCCTCGCGCAGCAGCCGCGGCATCCCCGACTCCTCGACGTAGCCGTTGCCGCCCAGGCACTCCAACGCCTCGGCCACCATCGGGGTGCACACCTTGGTCACCCGGTACTTCGCCGCCGGCAGCGCGATCCGCAACAGGTGCCGCTCCGCCGCGTCGCCGGCCTCCGCGCGGTCGTACGCCGCCGCCAGCCGCATCGCCAGGGCCGTCGCGGCCTCCGACTCCAGTGCCAGGTCCGCCAGCACGTTGCGCATCAGCGGCTTGTCCACCAGCCGCCCGCCGAACGCCTCCCGGTGCGCGGTGTGGTGCACCGCCCGGGTCAGCGCCTCGCGCATCAGGGACGCCGAGCCCGTCACGCAGTCCAGGCGGGTCGCGGAGACCATCCCGATGATGGTCGCCACCCCGCGCCCCTCCTCGCCGACCAGTCGGGCCACCGTGGTGCCGTCGAACTCCACCTCCGAGGAGGCGTTGGCGCGGTTGCCGAGCTTGGTCTTCAGCCGCTGGATCCGGAAGGCGTTGCGGGTCCCGTCCGGCAGCACGCGCGGCAGCAGGAAGCAGCTCAACCCGCCCGGGGCGTGGGCCAGCACCAGGAAGAGGTCCGACATGGGGGCCGAGCAGAACCACTTGTGCCCGGTCAGCGCGTACAGCCCCTCCCCACCGGGGATCGGCTCCGCCCGGGTGGTGCCCGACCGCACGTCCGAGCCGCCCTGCTTCTCCGTCATCCCCATGCCGGCGAGCACGCCCGCCTTCTCCCCGGCGGGCCGCAGTCCGGGGTCGTACCGCCGGGAGGTCAGCAGCGGCTCCCAGAACGCCGCGATCTCCCGATCCGCGCGCAGCGCCGGCACCGCCGCGTGCGTCATCGACAGCGGACAGCCGTGCCCGGCCTCCACCCGGGTCCACACGTGGAAGCCGGCCGCCCGCCGCAGGTGCCCGTCGGGGCGGTTCCAGGCGTCGGTCAGCCCGCCCTCCACGGCCCGGCCCAGCAGCCGGTGCCAGTCGGGGTGGAACTCCACCTCGTCGATCCGGTGCCCGAACCGGTCGTGGGTGCGCGGCTCCGGCGGGTGGGCGTCGGCCCGCTCCCCGGCCCGCCGCCACTCCGCCGACCCGGCGTCCCGCCCCAGGACCGACAGCTCGGCGGCGATCCCCTCCCGCAGTTCCGGCCGGGCGTGCCGGGCGACGGCCTCGCGCAGCGGCAGGTCATCGGCGAAGGCGTCCCGGCCGGTGATCTCCGGCGGCTGATTGGTCACGGTGTGGGTGGCGGCGGTGGCACGGCTCTCCATGCCGGCTACGTTAGGTGTCGTGGCCACCGAGAAACCATCCCCGGGACCCGATGATCGGGACGACCGTCCCCCCACCGGTGGCCCGGGCCCCGAGGATCCGCACGCCGCCCGCACGGCCGAGGCGGTGGGCGGGGAACCCTCCGGCGCCTCCCCCGTCTCCGGGGAGGAGGGGCTGCGGCGCGCCCGCTACCGCGACATCCCCAAGGCGAAGGTGCTGTGGCTGCTGCTGAAGGACACCGCCACCTCGTGCTCCGAGCACCGGGTGATCGGCCTGGCGGCCGAGTCGGCCTTCTTCACCCTCCTGTCGCTGCCCCCGCTGCTGCTGGGCCTGGTCGGCCTGCTCAGCAGCCTCGACGCCGTCGCCGGCACCAACACCCTGGAGTGGGTGCGGCTGCAGATCCTGGACGCCTCGAGCCTGCTCCTGTCCGACCGGGGCGTGGAGGACGTGGTCCGTCCGCTCATCGACGACCTGGTGCAGGGCGCCCGGCCCGACATCATGTCGATCGGCTTCATCGTCGCCCTGTGGTCCGGATCCCGGGCCGTGAACGTCTTCGTCGGCACCATCACCGTGATGTACGGCCTCGACGGCCACCGCAACCCCGCCGCCACCCGACTGCTGGCCTTCACCATGTACGTGATCAGCCTCGTGGTGGGCGCGATCGTGGTGCCGGCCCTGGCCATCGGACCGGACCTGATGTTCACCTGGGTGCCGCAGCTGGAACCGGTGATGCGCCCGCTGTACTGGCCGGTGGTGGTGGCGCTGTGCGTCGGCTTCCTCACGACCCTCTACCACGTGGCCGTGCCCGTCCGCTCGCCCTGGCGCGAGGACCTGCCCGGGGCGCTGGTGGCGCTGGGGATCTGGGCGGCCTGCGCCTGGGGCATGCGGGTCTACCTGCGCACCACCGTCGAGGGGCAGAGCATCTACGGCTCCCTCGCGGTGCCGGTGGCCATCCTGCTGTGGCTGGGCCTGTCGGCCTTCGCCGTGCTGGTCGGGGCGGCCCTGAACGCCGCCCTGGACCGGGTGTGGCCGGCCGCCACCACCGCCGCGGCCCGGGCGGAGACCGACCGGGCCCGCGAGGCGGCGCTGCTGGCCGTGCGGGAGGCGATCCGCGAGCGCCGCACCCGGGCCGACAAGGAGGGCGTCGAGGAATCCGACAGCAACCGGTTCGCCCGCCTGTTGGCGGAGTCGCTCAGCCCCGCGGAACTGCGCCGGCAGATCAAGCGGCTGCGCTCGGGGGGCGGCGAGGGCACGGACCGGGACGGGGAGCGGG
>NZ_VKHS01000695.1 GCF_014141525.1 Streptomyces calidiresistens | reverse complement strand
CCACCGCCCTGCAGGGCCTCCGCGACAAGGGCGGATTGGGCGAGGGCCGGCACGTGGCGATCACCGGGGCCGGGGGAGGGGTGGGCACCTTCGCCGTGCAACTCGCCAAGGCCTTCGGGGCGGAGGTCACCGCCGTCTGCGGCCCGACCAAGGCGGACACGGTCCGCTCGCTCGGCGCCGACCACGTCATCGACTACACCCGCGAGGACTTCACCGACGGCACCCGGCGGTACGACGTCATCCTCGACGCGGCGGGCCACCGCCCGATCCGTCGGCTCCGTCGGGTCCTGGCGCCCCGGGGGCGGCTGGTCATCGTCGGGGCCGAGACGGGAGGGAAGTGGCTCGGGGGGCTCGATCGCCCCCTGCGCGCCGCGATGCTCTCGCCGCTGACCCGACAGCGATTGGGCGGGCTGGTCGCCGTGGACCGGGTGGAGGACCTGGAGTACCTGACCGGCCTCATCGAGGCGGGGAAGGTCACCCCGGTCATCGGACGGTCCCACCCCCTGGCCGAAACCGCCGAGGCGCTGAGGTACCTCGGTACCGGCCACGCCCTGGGCAAGGTCGTCGTCACGGTGTGACCCGTTCCCGCCCCGTTTCGGGCGCTCGGGTGCCGCCCTCCGCAGAGGGACGCGGCGGGGCTCTCCCCTCGCCCTCGTCGTCCCCGGCACCGTCGTGCTTTGCTTCACCGGGAATCCGGTCCGGCCGTAGCGGTCGTGGTGGAAGGAGCAGGGATGCCGGTGGAGTTCGGTTTGTGGCGAGTGGACGGCGCACCGGTGAGGATCGGGACCTCCCGTATGCCGAGCGAGGAGCGTCTGGAGGAGTTGATCGAGACGGACCCCGGCATTCTCGGGAGTCCTCTCCTTCTCATCGGACGTCAGGTCCCCACCGATCACGGCAAGTTCATCGACCTGCTCGGTATGGACGCCGAGGGAGGTCTGCACGTCCTGGAACTCAAGCGGGATCGTACGCCCCGGGACGTGGTGGCACAGGCGTTGGACTACGGTTCGTGGGTCCAGGACCTCACCAACGAGCGAATCCGAGCCGTTTACGCTTCCTACGCACGTCAGGGGGGTAAGCCGGAGGAGTTGGACGAGGCATTCGCCCAACGGTTCGGATACGGTCCGCCCGAAACGCTCAACACCTCCCACACGCTGACCGTCGTGGCGAGTGAGATGGACGCTGCCACCGAACGGATCGTCACCTACCTGGCCGGCTATCGGGTACCGATCAACGTGTTGTTCTTCCGGTACTTCGAGGACGGGGGCCGTTCCTACCTCGCGCGTACCTGGCTGGTCGAGGAGCCCGATCTGGTGGCTCAGGGAATGGGGACGGCGACGGGGGAGAAGCGTGAGCCGTGGAACGGCACGGACTGGTTCGTCTCTTTCGGGGAGGAACCGGGTACCCGGGCGTGGGAGGACGCTCGCCGGTACGGCTTCGTGTCGGCCGGGGGTGGGGAGTGGTTCTCACGCACGCTGCGATCCCTGCCCACCGGGGCCAGGATCTTCACCCATATTCCGAAATCGGGTTATGTGGGCATCGGCACGGTCACGGGAGAGGCGCGTCCTTTCGAGGAGGCCACGGTGACTGTGGACGGTGAGGTGAAGCGGTTGGCGGACTTGCGGTTGGATGCGGGATATCGACACGAAGGCGGGGAGACCGGGGCGGAGGACCGCAGGGAGTGGGTCGTTCCGGTGACCTGGGAACGGACCGTCCCCCGCACGGCGGCTGTATGGCGGACGGGCTTCTTCGCCAACCAGAACTCCGCGTGCAAGCTCAGGGCTCGTTTCACGATCGACGAGGTATCCCGGGCTTTCGGGACCGGCTGAGCCGGGGGCACCCTTTTCGCTTCCCGGCGCACGCCACCGCCCCGGCCTCGATCCCGGTGGGAGCCGGGCACCCTGTGCGGTCGCGGGGTTCGGCTCTGCTCGGTGCCCCGGTGGCACGCCGGGGCGGTGGCGTGCGGTGACACCTACGGGAGGACATGACTCGGTCTGTGGCCGATGCCCGGCGATGCGCGGGCGGGCGGCGGTGCCGGCGCGGCGAAGGCGGGAGGGGGGAAGCAGCGCGAGACCATCTCCCGCTCGTCTCCCGGGGAGGGGCGAGAGACGGATCGGCGCCCGACCCGGGTGGGGTCGGGCGCCGTCGTGGTGCTCGTGACCCGCGGTCGAAGCGTGCGGGTCGCGTCGCGGGACTCAGCCCTGCTTGGTCTCCCAGAAGATCTTGTCGATCTGGGCGATGTAGTCCAGCGCCTTCTGGCCGGTGGCCGGGTCGGTGGACCCCTTGGCGGCGCTGAGGGCCTTGAGGGTGTCGTTCACCAGCTGGTGCAGCTCCGGGTACTTCTCGAAGTGCGGGGGCTTGAAGTAGTCGCTCCACAGCACGGAGACGTGGTGCTTGGCCAGCTCGGCGCGCTCCTCCTTGATGGTGGTGGCGCGGGCCCGGTAGTGCGGGTCGTCGTTGGCCTGGTACTTCTCCTGGATGGCCTTGACGGACTCGGCCTCGATACGGGCCTGGGCGGGGTCGTACACGCCGCAGGGCAGGTCGCAGTGGGCGCTGACCTCGACCGTGCGGGCGAAGAGACGGGAGAGCATGGGCGTCCTTCCCTTCCTCGTGATCGTCGTGATCGTCTTCTCAGGTGGGAGGTTACTCCGTGCGGCGGCGCATTTCCCGTCCGGGCCCGGCGCGTTCCGCCGGATCGGTCCAAAGTCCGAGGCCCCCGGACCCGGGTGGGTCGGGACCGGTCCCGACCCTGGGCGCGGGGTACGGTCGCGACCGACGGTGCCCGGCGACGGGAGGTGCCCCGGGGTCGAGGGGGCGCGAGCGACGCCGGGGCGACGTGTTCACGTGTTCACGTACGACGGGACGGGCGGACGAGGGGTGACGGCGGTGAGCGGAGGCGGGGACCGGGACGCGG
>NZ_VKHS01000694.1 GCF_014141525.1 Streptomyces calidiresistens | reverse complement strand
CGCCCGCCCGGCCCGGACCCGCCGGGTCCGACGCCGTGACGGTGCGGGCCCACGCCAAGGTCAACGTGCAGCTCGCGGTCGGGGCGCCCCGCGCCGACGGCTACCACGACCTGGCCAACGTCTTCCTCGCCGTGGGCCTGCGCGACGCGGTCACCGCCCGTCCCGCCGAGCGGCTGCGGATCACCTGCGCCGGCCCCGGCTCCGAGCACGTGCCGCTGGACGGCACCAACCTCGTGGCCCGGGCCGCCGCCCTGCTCGCCGCGCGGCACGGGCGGGAACCCGCCGTGCACCTGCACATCGACAAGGACATCCCGGTCGCCGGCGGCATGGCCGGCGGCAGCGCGGACGGGGCCGCCGCGCTGCTCGCCTGCGACCTGCTGTGGGGCACCGCCACCCCGCGCGCGGAGCTGCTGGAGCTGTGCGCCGAGCTGGGCTCGGACGTGCCGTTCTCCCTGGTGGGCGGCGCCGCGCTGGGCCGGGGCCGGGGCGAGCGGCTGACCGGCCTGCCGGTCACCGGCACCTTCCACTGGGTCTTCGCGCTCGCCGACGGCGGCCTGTCCACGCCGGTGGTCTACCGGGAGTGCGACCGGCTGCGGGACGCGGCCGGGGAGAGCGTGCCGGAGGTGCCCGAGCCGGATCCGGCGGTCCTCGCGGCGCTGGCCGCCGGGGACGCGCGGGCGCTGGCCGGCGCGCTGGCCAACGATCTGCAACCGGCGGCCCTGGCGCTGCGCCCCGCCCTCGCCGACACCCTCGCGGTGGGGGAGAAGGCGGGGGCCCTGGCCGGGATCGTCTCCGGTTCCGGCCCCACCTGCGCCTTCCTCGTCGAGGACGCGGGGACGGCCGGGCGGGTGGCGGCGGCCCTGGAGGCCTCGGGCACCTGTCGCGCCGCCCGGGCCACCACCGCCCCCGCGCCGGGCGCCCACCGGGTGCCGCCGGATCCCGACGCCCGACCGCGCCCCGGCCGGCGACCCCGGTGACCCCACCCGTGACCACAGCTTCGGACTGAGAGCCCATGGCAGCCCCCGCGAAGAACCTCGTCAACCTGGAGTCCGTGACCAAGGTCCACGGCACCCGGACCCTGCTGGACGGTGTGTCCCTCGGCGTCGCCGAGGGCGACCGCATCGGTGTCGTCGGCCGCAACGGTGACGGCAAGACCACCCTGATCCGCGTGCTCACGGCGCTGGAGGAGGCCGACGCCGGCCGCGTCGTGCACGCCGGCGGCCTGCGGGTGGACGTGCTCACCCAGCACGACTCGCTCGACCCCACCGCCACCGTGCGGCAGGAGATCATCGGCGACCGGGCCGACCACGAGTGGGCCGGCGACGCCCGGATCCGCGACGTGCTCACCGGCCTGTTCGGCGGTCTGGACCTGCCCGGGTTCGCCGCCGGCCTGGACACCGTGATCGGCCCGCTCTCCGGCGGCGAGCGCCGGCGCATCGCGCTGGCCCGGCTGCTGATCGCCGAGCAGGACCTGTTGGTGCTGGACGAGCCGACCAACCACCTCGACGTGGAGGGCATCGCCTGGCTCGCCCGCCACCTGGGCTCCCGGCGCTCGGCGCTGGTGTGCGTCACGCACGACCGGTGGTTCCTGGACACCGTCTGCACCCGGATCTGGGACGTGCAGCGCGGCACCGTGCACGGCTACGACGGCGGGTACAGCGACTACGTCTTCGCCCGCGCCGAGCGGGAGCGGATCGCCGCCACCGAGGAGACCAAGCGGCAGAACCTGGTGCGCAAGGAGCTGGCCTGGCTGCGGCGGGGAGCCCCGGCGCGCACCAGCAAGCCCCGCTTCCGGGTGGAGGCGGCCAACGCCCTGATCGCCGACGTGCCGCCGCCGCGCGACGGAGCGGAGCTGATGCGCTTCGCCAACGCCCGCCTGGGGAAGACCGTCTTCGACCTGGAGCGGGTCACGCTGCGGGCCGGTGAGAAGACCCTGCTCACCGACCTCACCTGGCAGCTGGGCCCCGGCGACCGGGTCGGCCTGGTGGGCGTCAACGGCGCGGGCAAGACCTCGCTGCTGCGGGCGCTGGCCGACGCCGCCGAGCGACAGGCCGCCGGGGGGGAGACAGGGGAGGCGCGCGGCGTGGTCTCCGGCACGGTCCGGGTCGGCCGCACCGTCCGCCTGGCGTACCTGTCCCAGGAGGTCGCCGAACTCGATCCGACCTGGCGGGTGATCCAGGCGGTGGAGCGGGTGCGGGCCCGGGTGGACCTGGGCAAGGGGCGGGAGATGACCGCCGGTCAGCTCTGCGAGCGGTTCGGCTTCGGCAAGGAGAAGCAGTGGACGCCGGTGGGCGACCTCTCCGGCGGCGAGCGGCGCCGGTTGCAGATCCTGCGCCTGCTGATGGACGAGCCGAACGTGCTCTTCCTCGACGAGCCCACCAACGACCTCGACATCGAGACCCTCACCCAGCTGGAGGACCTGCTCGACGGCTGGCCCGGCTCGCTGGTGGTCATCAGCCACGACCGGTACTTCGTGGAGCGCACCACCGACCGGGTGTTCGCCCTGCTGGGCGACGGCCGGCTGCGGATGCTGCCGCGCGGTCTGGACGAGTACCTGGAGCGGCGGGCGGCCGTGCGGTCCGCCGAGGAGGAGCACGCCAGGGCCGCCCCGGCGGCGGAGCGGGACCGCCCGGCGGCCTCGCCGGCGCAGCTCTCCCGCGAGGCGCAGAAGGAGCAGCAGCGCATCGAGCGGCAGTTGGACAAGTTGGGGGAGCGGGAGGCGCGGCTGCACGAGAGCATGGCCGAGCACGCCACCGACTTCACCCGGGTCGCCGAGCTGGACGCCGAACTGCGCGAGGTCGTCGGGCGCCGGGAGGAGCTGGAGACCCGCTGGCTGGAGCTGGCCGAGGGCGCCTGAACCCCCGGCCCGGCGGCTCCGCCGGTCAACCCCGGGCGGGGTACGGGGGGTTGAC
>NZ_VKHS01000693.1 GCF_014141525.1 Streptomyces calidiresistens | reverse complement strand
CCCTCGACCCGCACCCCACCCCCGGCGGGTGGGTCGGCCTCCCGTGCCGCCCGGGTGCCCCGCTCCGGACGCGGCCGGGTCAACGTCCGGCGCCCGCCCGCCGGTCGGCCGGGCGGGGGCGGGCCCCGGCCAACGGTTTTCGCGCACCGTTCGCCGGGGCCCCGGGCGGCTCCCGTGAAGTCCCCTCGAGTCCCGTGAAGTCCCGTGGAATCCCGTGAAGTCCCGTGGTGGGTCAGCGGAAGGAACCGGTGTGTTCCTCGGAGGTGGAGGTGTACACGCTGCACACCACGCGGTCGGCCTCGGCGGGCACCGGCTCGGGGACGATCACCAGGCCGGGCGAGCCCTGCTCCTGCGGGGGAACGCCGAAGTAGTCGGCGAAAGAGGTCTCGCACAGGGCGGTGCGGGCCGCGTCGTCGGCCTCGCCGACACCGTCGTGGACGCCGATCACCTCGTAGACGTGCGGCTCCTCGCACGGGCGGGGGTCCCGGTCCGCCGCGTCGGCACCGCCCCAGCAGTCGCCGACCGCCCATTCCCCGTCGGCCGCGTCACCGGCACCCCACTCCCCGGCCTCGAAGTCGTCGGCCGCGAACTCCGGCGGGTCGGACCACTCCTCGCCGCCGCAGGCCGTCGTCGTCAGCCCCACGGCCACGACGACGGCCGTCGCCGCCATCCAACGCCTCTTCCGTGTGCACATGCGCACCTGCCTACCGGCCGGCGACATCGAGCGGGGCCCTTTGCTCCGATCCGGAGCACATTTCCTCCCTGCGCGCCGGTGTCGGGGCCGGCCGGGGGCCCCGAGCCACTTCCCGCCGACTCGGCGGAGCCCTCGCGCCCCCCGGGGCCTCAGCCGATCGAGAAGGGGGCGGTGTGCTCCTCGCTCCGGGTGGTGTACGCGCTGCACACGATCCGGTCGGAGCCCATCTCCACCGGCTCGGGGGTGACCAGGATCATCGGCGTCGGCTGGTCGTTGTAGGAGACGCCGAAGTACTCGGCGAACAATCCCTCACAGATGGCGTCCCTGGCCTCCTGCTCCGCCTGCATCCCGGCCAGGCCCTCGCCCTCCGGGGCCTCGAAGCCCTCGTGGACGCCGACCACCTCGAAGACGTGCGGTTCGTCGCAGGAACGGGGGTCGTGGTCGACGGTCGTCGCCCGCCCCCAGCAGTCACCGACGTTCAACGGCGCGCCGGTGCCGAGGCCCTCCCAGCCGTCCATCCCCTCCAGGTCCTCCAACTCCTTGAGGGCTTCCTCCAGTTCGGCCTCCAGATCCGTCATGTCGGTGTTCCCGGCTCCGACCGCCGGGGGCGCGGGAACCCCTGAGTCCCCCGAACAGGCCGTCACGCCGAGACCGACGACCGCCACGGCGGCCGTCACGGCCACCCAATGCCTTCTCCGTGTGCACATGCGCACCTTGGTATCGGTCATCACGGGTGGCGGACAGGGAGACGGCCCGTTTCGTGACGGAACCCGGAAGAAGCGACGATCGGACGGTCGCAAAGCTCTTGGCGGAAGCGAACCCCGGGCCCCGTCGCCGGACTCAGCACGCGGGACCGCCGAGCCGCCCGCTGCGCACGGCGGCCAACAGCCCGGCGAACGCGGCGGGGTCGGCCACCACCACCCGCCCCGGCACCTCGCTCTCCCGCACCGCCACGCCGCCGGGGGCTGCGGCCACCTCGAGGCAATTGTTGCCGCCGTCCCCGGAGAAAGATGATTTGACCCACCGACTGCCGCACTCGGGTATCACGGTCACAACTCCCTTGTGATGGCCAGGATGAGATCTCGGGACCTCTCCGGAGTCAACGCCATCCGGTGGACCGCGTCCAGACGACGACGGAAATTGGCCAACTGGGTGGGGGAGTCGATGAAAACGGCCCCCAGCGGCGCGTCCACGTGAACGGTGTCGAGTCGGGGGTGAACGTCTTCGGCGTAGAGAACCGAGTCCCCCACCAGGGGATAGCCGCCGGCGGCGAAAGGGATCACCGAGAGATCGACATTGTCACGGTCGCTCATCTCCAGCAGGTGTTTCAACTGCTGTCGTACGGCATCCCTCGTGCCGAAGCGCATCCTCAACGCGGACTCGTGCACCACCCCCACGTACGGGATGGACCTTTCCCCGACCAGGACTCGTTGTCGGTCCATGCGATGCGCCACCCGCAGTTCGACCTCCAGACGGGGAAGACGGGGGATCACCAGGTCGAAAAGAGCCCTGGCGTGGTCCTCGGTATGGAAAAGTCCGGGCAACAGCGAGGTTTGAACGGTGCGCAGCCGAACGGCGTGGTGCTCGATTTCGGAGACATCGAGGAAGTCCGACGGGATCTTCCCCCGGTACTCCTCCCACCAACCGGTTCTCCGGCCTCCGACCACGGTGGCCAGGGCATCGATCAGAGCGGGGTCGTCGCACTCGTAGACGGCTGCGAGACGACGCAGCCGTTCCTCCCTGAGCCCGAAGCGGCCCGATTCGATGTTCGAAATGGTGGTGCGATCGGTTCCCAACAGCTCGGCGGCCCGGGGCGCGGACATGCCGGCCGCCTCCCGGAGGCGTCTCAACTCGGCCCCCAGACGACGCTTGCGGATCGTGGGCGGCTGTCGTACGGCCATGGTCTCTCCCCTTGTTCGCGCCCATTCTGGCCGGCCACACCAGGTGAAGCGACCTCACCCCAGAGCCACAACTCGTTCGAGTGAACAAGTACAACCCGTTGTGCACTTGGCCCCGCAAAGACGCTATGAATCGTCCGCATCCGTTGAGAGGGAGCGAACCGCTTTCCGGATCGTGTAATCAATCCGACAAGTGGCAATGACACCTCTCGGCAGAGATCAACGGTTCCGTCACACCGTCGAGCCCGTGGAGTCGAACATGCCGCAGCCCACCGGTACCCCCACCGCTCTCCGTCGGGGAGGGGCCGGCGGGTGGGGAGCGGTGG
>NZ_VKHS01000692.1 GCF_014141525.1 Streptomyces calidiresistens | reverse complement strand
GCCTGAAGGGCGGGGTGGGCACCACCTCCACCCGCCTGCCGTCGGGGATCACGGTGGCGGCGCTGGTCGCGGTCAACCCGTCGGGCGAGGTGGTGGACCCCGGGACCGGGGCGCTGTGGGCCGAGCCGCACCGGGTGCCCCCGGCGGAGGTGCACGCCGCCGCGCTCCGGGCCGTGGAGGAGGCCCGGCGGGAAACCGACCGGCTCACGCCCAACACCCTGGCTCCGCCGATGAACACCACCCTGGCGGTGGTGGCCACGGACGCCGCCCTGGACCCGGCCCGGGCGCGGAGGATGGCGATGGTCGCGCACGACGGGTTGGCCCGCGCCATCCGTCCGGTGCACCTGCTCGGCGACGGCGACACGGTCTTCGGATTGGCCACCGGGACACGCCGGCTGCCGGAGGAGGAACCGGCCCGATCGGCGGAGACGAACGCCGTGCTGGCGGCGGGGGCGGATGTGTTGTGCCGGGCCGTGGTGCGGGGCGTGCTGGCGGCGGAGTCGGTGCGCACGCCGGGCGGGGTGTTCCTCTCCCACCGGGAGCTGTACGGGGCGCGGGAGCCGGGGGACGGCGGGAAGGCCCCCGCCGGCGAGGGGTGACCCGGCCGGCCCCCGCCCACGCGGCGTGCGCGCCACGTCCGCGCATGCCTGCGCCCCGTCCCCGGTGAGGGGGACGGGGCGCAGGCATCGAACCGCAGGCCGTACCCGGGTCAGGGGGCGGGAACGGTCTCCACCGCCCGCTCCGCCTGTTGGGCGCCGCGGGTGCCCTTGAGCAGGATCACCAGCGCCGCGGTCACGGCGGTGCCCACCGCGACGGCCAGCAGGTACAGGAAGGGGTTGCCGATCAGCGGTACCACGAAGATCCCGCCGTGCGGTGCCCGCAGGGTGTTGCCGAACGCCATCGCCAGGGCGCCGGCCACGGCGCCGCCGGCCATCGAGGAGGGGATGACCCGCAGGGGGTCGGCGGCGGCGAAGGGGATGGCCCCCTCGGTGATGAAGGAGGCGCCCAGCACCCACGCGGCCTTGCCGTTCTCCCGCTCGGCACGCGTGAACAGGCGACGGCGCACCACCGTGGCCAGCGCCATGCCCAGCGGCGGCACCATGCCGGCCGCCATGACGGCCGCCATGATCTGCAGGTTGGCCTCGGTCGGGGCGGAGACCGCGATGCCCCCGATGGCGAAGGCGTAGGCGACCTTGTTGACCGGCCCGCCCAGGTCGAAGCACATCATCAGGCCGAGCACGACGCCCAGCAGGACGGCGTTGGCACCGGAGAGCCCGGACAGCCAGTTGGTCAGGCCCTCCTGCGCCGCGGCGATCGGCTGGCCGATCACCACGAACATCAGGAAACCGACGATCGCCGAGGACAGGAGCGGTATGACCACCACGGGCATGATGCCGCGCAGCACGTCCGGCACCTTGAAGCGCTGGATGCCCAGCACCACACCACCGGCGACCAGACCGGCGACCAGGCCGCCGAGGAAGCCGGCGTCGATGGTGACGGCGATGGCGCCCCCGACGAAGCCGGGCACCAATCCCGGTCGGTCCGCCATGCCGTAGGCGATGTACCCGGCGAGGACGGGGATGAGGAACCCGAAGGCCGCCCCACCGATCTGGAACATCAGAGCGGCCCAGCTCTGGGTGTCGGTCCAGGTGAACTGCTCGATCACCGAGGGCGCGTCGGTGATCTCGTAGCCGCCCAGCGCGAAGGCCAGGGCTATCAGCAGACCACCGGCGGCGACGAAGGGAACCATGTAGCTCACGCCGGACATCAGCCAGGTGCGCAGCCTGATCCCGAAGTGGTCGCCGGCCCCGGAGCCCGCGGACATCGGCGGACCGTCGGCGGAGCCGTCGCCGGAGGGCAGGGGGGAGGTGCGCTCCCCGCGCTCGGCCCTGGCCCGGGCCTCGGCGATGAGCTCGGCCGGGCGGTTGATGGCGGCCTTGACCCCGGTGTCGACGACGGGCTTGCCCGCGAACCGCTCCTTCTCCCGGACCTCGACGTCGTGGGCGAGGATCACCGCGTCGGCGGCGGCCACCACGGCCGGGTCCAGGCGCTTGAAGCCCGCCGAGCCCTGGGTCTCGACGCTCAGTTCGATCCCGTCGGCACGGGCGGCCTGCTCGAGCGACTCGGCCGCCATGTAGGTGTGGGCGATGCCGGTGGGGCAGGAGGTCACGGCCACCACCCGGAAGGGGCGCTCCGACTCCGGGGTGGGCCCGGGCCGCACCGGGAACTCCCCGGGCGGGGCGGGGATCCCCTCCGCCCCGGTGTCCCCGTCGGAGCCCTCCCCGGAGCCGGGCGCGGTGTCGGTGGCGGCATCCTCCCGGGGGGTGTCCTCCCGGGGGGTGTCCTCCCGGGGGGTGGTCCCCGTCCCCGTGGCCCCCGCCGTGTCCGGGGCCCCGTCGACCGCCCCGGCCGACGGCTCCGCCGGGACGGGCTCCCCCGCGATCAGGGCGGCGGCCCGGCCGGGGTCGGTCGCCTCCCGCAGAGCGGTGGTGAACTCCTCCCGCATGAGTTCCCGGGCCAGGCTCGCCAGGATGGACAGGTGGTCGCGGTCCCCGCCCGTCGGGGCGGCGATCAGGAAGATCAGGTCGGCGGGCCCGTCCTGGGCGCCGAAGTCGATGCCCGCCGCGCTGCGGCCGAAGGCCAGGGTGGGCTCGGTGACGTGGGCGCTGCGGCAGTGCGGGATGCCGATGCCGCCCTCCAGCCCCGTGGGCATCTGTGCCTCGCGCGCGGCCACGTCGGCGAGGAAGCCGTCGAGGTCGGTGACGCGCCCCCGGGCCGCCATGCGCTCGGCCAGCGCCCGGGTGGCGTCTTCCTTGGTGGTGGCGGAGAGGTCGAGGTCGACCAGCTCCGCGCTGATCAATGTGCTCATCACGCGGCTCCGTTGGCGGGAGAGGGGGCGGCGGTCGGGACCCGTGCGGGGC
>NZ_VKHS01000691.1 GCF_014141525.1 Streptomyces calidiresistens | reverse complement strand
GCGGCGGGGGCGTCGGGCGTCCCGGTGTCGGCGTCGGCGGGCGGCGCCGCGGGGGTGTCGCGCAGCGCCCGCAGCCGGTCCACCGCGGAGGTGCCGCGACCCCGGTACACCAGCAGCACGATCGCCAGCCCGACGCCCACCTCGGCGGCGGCCACCGCGATCAGGAAGAGCGTGAACACCTGGCCCGAGTGCAGTTCGTCGCGCAGCCACACATCGACGGCGACGAGGTTGAGCATGACGCCGGCCAGCATCAGCTCCACCGACATGAGGACCAGGATCGCGTTGCGGCGGGCCAGTACGCCGTACAGGCCGACGCAGAACAGCAGCACGGCGAGGACCACCGGGTACACCAGGTGCATCAGCCCTCACCCCCGACGCGGTCGCGGGGGCCGGGTACCGCGCCGGACGCGGCACCGTTCCCCGATCCGGGCACCGCCCCGTCCGTCGCCCCGGGCGCGTGCCGGCGCGAGACGACGATGGCCCCGATCAGCGCCGCGAGCAGCAGCAGGGACAGCGCCTCGAAGGGCAGCACCCAGTGCCGGAACATCGAGGTGCCCAGATCGGCGGTGAGGCCGTGCGGGGTCTCCAGGTCGATCCACGTGGTACGGAAGGCGTCCACGACCAGCACCATCAGCAGCACGGCCGCCGCCCCGGCCACCACCAGGGCGACCGGGCGGGCGGGCGAGTTCGCGTCCGGGGACGGCCCGGTGGGGGCCTTGGTCAGCATCAGGCCGAAGAGCAGGAGCACGACCACCGAGCCGAGGTAGATGAGGACCTGCACCCAGGCGATGAACTCGGCGGTCAGCAGCAGGTACTGCACCGCCAGCCCGCCGAGGGCCACCACCAGGTACAGCGCGGCGCGCACCAGGCGGGGGGTGGTCACGCACAGCACGGCCGCGCCCAGCACCACCACGCCCACCAGGACGAAGACGATCTCCACGCCGCTCGGCGAGAGGAAGCCGGGCGAGCCGTCGGCGGCCGTCGGGAGGGCGGTGGGAGGGACGGCGGAGAGGACCGCCGGGGTGCCGGGGCTCACGCGGCGCCCCCGGGCGTCGGGCGCTCGGCGGTGCGACGGGCCGCCGCGACCTCCTTGGGTTCCTCGGCGGCGGGGTCGAGCGGCGGCGGTTCGGGGACCGTCCACATCCACTCGCGCAGCCGGTCCCGCTCGTGGGTCAGCTCCCGGATGTCGGTCTCGGCGTACTCGAACTCCGGCGACCAGAACAGGGCGTCGAACGGGCAGACCTCGACGCAGATCCCGCAGTACATGCACAGCGCGAAGTCGATCGCGAAGCGGTCCAGGACGTTGCGGCTGCGCTCCCGCCCGCCGGGCGCGGCCGGCGGCACCGTCTCCTTGTGCGAGTCGATGTAGATGCACCAGTCGGGACACTCGCGCGCGCACAGCATGCAGACCGTGCAGTTCTCCTCGAACAGCGCGATCACCCCCCGGCTGCGCGGCGCCAGCTCCGGCAGCGTCTCCGGGTACTGCCGGGTCACCGCGCGGCGGGTCATCGCCCGGAAGGTCACGGCCAGGCCCTTGGCCAGGCCCGATACGGGACTCACGAAATCACCACCTTGACGACACCGGTCAGCGCGATCTGCGCGAGGGCCAGCGGGACCAGCACGGTCCAGGCCAGTTTCTGGATCTGGTCCACCCGCAGCCGGGGCCAGGCCACCCGCGCCCAGATCACCAGGAAGCACAGGGCGGCCGTCTTCAGCAGCATCCACAGCCAGCCGAGTTGGTCGGCGAACGGGCCGTGCCAGCCGCCGAGGAAGAGCACGGCGGTCAGCGCCGAGACGACGACGATCCCCGCGTACTCGGCGAGCAGGAACAGCGCGAAGCGCAGGCCGGAGTACTCGGTGAAGGCCCCGAAGATGATCTCCTCCGGTGCCAACGGGGCGTCGAACGGCGGGCGGTGCAGCTCGGCGATGCCCGCGACGAAGAAGACGATTCCGCCGATGATCTGCCAGGGCACCCACCACCACTGGAAGGCGTCCAGGATGCCGGTCAGGGAGAGCGTGCCGGCGGCCATCACCACGGAGGCGGCGGCCAGCAGCAGCGGCAGCTCGTAGGCCATCAGCTGGGCCGCGGTGCGCATGCCGCCCAGCAGGGAGTACTTGTTGGCGGAGGCCCAGCCGCCCATCAACTGGCCGAGCACGCCGAGGCCGAGGACGGCGAGGACGAAGAACACGCCGGCGTCGATGACCTGTCCGACCAGGGTGCCGGGGCCCAGCGGGATGGCGACCAGGACGACGAAGTAGGGCAGCAGCGCGACGGCCGGGGCCAGTCGGAAGACGGTGCGGTCAGCGCCGGCCGGGACGGTGTCCTCCTTCTGCGCGAACTTCACCCCGTCGGCGACCAGTTGGGCCCAGCCGTGGAAGCGGCCGGCGTGCATGGGGCCGACCCGGCCCTGCATGTGGGCCATCACCTTGTGCTCGGCCTGGCCCACCAGCAGGGGCAGGGTGAGGAAGGCGAGGAGGACCGCGCCCAGGCGCAGCGCGACGTCGCCGGGGCCCAGGGCGGCCGGGCCGGCGACGTCGGCGAGCAGCACCGGCAGGGCGGCGGGGGCGGTGGGTTCCATCAGCGCGTCCCCTCCCCGGGCTCCCCGGTGCCGGGGGTCCCCTCCGTGTCCGGGGCTCCCTCGGTGTCGTCTCCGCCGGTCCGCGGCTCGTCGGCGCCGCCGGGACCGGGGGACCCGTCGGTGTCGGCGTCGGTGTCCGGCTCGACGGCGCGGCCGGTGCGGTCGGTGGTCTCCCGGGTCCCGGCACCGGCCCCCGGGCCGTCGGCGCGAGGGGCGGCGTCCTGCGCGGCGTCCCCGTCGCGACCGGGTCCGTCACCGGCGGGGGTCGCGCGGCGGTGTCCGGCGGGCGGCTCACCGGCGGCTCCGCCCTTCCCGTCCTCCCCGGTCGCCGGGCGGGGGGTGGGG
>NZ_VKHS01000690.1 GCF_014141525.1 Streptomyces calidiresistens | reverse complement strand
GGTCGGTGGGTCAGGAACCGGCGGGCCGGCGGCGACCGGCGATCACACCGAAGGCGACGCCGGCGGCGCCGACCGCGATGCCCACCACGCCGAGCACCCGGGCGGTGGTGTCGGAGGCCGAGGCCCCGGCGGCGGAGGCGTGCCCGTCCCCGTGGTCGTCGGCGTCGGAGTCGGCGGCGGTCTGCTCGGTCCCGGTGCCCTCGCCCTCGCCCTCGCCCTCGGAGTCGGCGGCGTCGGCGTCGTCGTGGCTGTGGCCGTGATCGTCCGCGGCGGCGGTCAGGGTGAGGGTGGCGGCCGGGTGCTCGGCGTCGTCGGTCGGCTCGTCGATCCACCGCACGACCTCGCCGCTGTCGTAGGTCTGGATGGCGTTGAGCACCAGGCGGTCCGCGTCGGAGGGCAGCCGGCCCATGGAGATCGGGAACTGCTGGAACATGCCGGGGTTGATCTCGCCCCCGGACCACACGATCCGGCTGGGCACCTCGGTGATCTGCCGGCCGTGCATCTCCAGCGGCTCGTCCAGCTCCGTGGTCTCGATCTCGATGTCCCAGCCGGGCACCGGCTGCGGCATGACCGAGGCGATCGGGTGGTCGGTGTCCAGGTACAGCTCCACCTCCACGGTGGAGGCGTCGTCGCGCTCGTTGGGCACCTTCACGTTCACGGTGCGGTAGCCGCCGCCGGGCACCTCGGCGGGGTCCACGGTGACGTGGGCGGCGGCGGTGCCGGCGCCGGTCAGGACGATCCCGGCGGCGAGGAGGGTACCGACGGCGGCGCCCCGCAGCGGCAGCGGACGGCGGGCGGAGCGGCGGGGAACCACGGGGGTCACGGGGGACATGGGAAGAGCTCTCCAGGTGATCGGAACGTCGGAACGTCGGTTCGGCGGGAGACCGGTGCGGGTCACCGCCCGGGCGACGGACGACGGGGCCGTCCCGGTCCGTCCACCGACCGCGCGGTCGCACCGCCCCGCGTACACCACGGGTCGGTGGGAGGGCGACGAAAGTTCCGGGGTACCGGGAGATTTCCCCCGCGGGGTCGCCCGCCCGGACGAATCGTCGGGGCGGGACCCCGTGGATCGGGGGTGTCGCCGTGCGCTCAGGCGGCGAGGACGAGGGGCGGTCGCCCGGCGTCCCCGGCCCGGGGCGGTCCGCGCCGGCCGACGCCGCCGACCCGCTCCGGGCCCCGGAGGGGAACCGCCGGGCCGTGCGCGGTCCGGGACCGCGCGGGCGGGACGGGGGGCGCGGTCGCCCCGGAGAGGGCGCGGGCCACCGCGCGGCCCCAACCGAGGAGGCCGAGCACGGGGAGCGCCGGAAGGGAGCGGTCCGCCGCGTCCCGGGCGGCGGTCCGGGAGAGCCGGATCAGACACCACAGGGCGGCCTCGCCGCGCGCCAGCAGCAGGCCGGTGGCGACGGCGGCCACCAGGTGGGCGAGGAGCATGGCCGACCCACCGGTGAGCGGACCGATCGCATCGATCGTGCCGGGACCCGCCGCGAGGTGGTCGCCGAGCGCGTGCCCGGCGCCGCCCGGGGCCCCGGTGGGGTCCAGGCCGGCGGCGCGCACGATCTCCTCGGCGGCGCCGGGGGTGAGGTTCGCGGCGTGGTCGTTGCACAGCAGCCGGGCGGCCAGCTCCATCGCGCCGGTGGTGCCGTCCCGTCCCGTCCCGGCCGGGCCCACCGGAGCGGAGGAACCGGGGGACCCGGGGGAAGAAGCGGGGGAAGAAGCAGGGAAAGAAGGGAAGCGGGAGAACAGCGCGTGCAGCCCCACCTGGGCACCGGTCACCAGGGCGACGATCCCGAGCGGGGAGCGGCGTTCGCGTCCCGCGGCGAGGGCGGTCGGCAGGAGTACCACCGCCCAGCCCAGGAGTGCCACGCCGACACCGGGGGTGCCCCCACCGGCGAGGGCGTGTCCGCCCGCGGCCAGCGCGACGCAGACCGCGGCGAGAACCGCGGCCCGGGCGAGCCGCAGATCGGCGGCGGCGGACAGGGCAGACATGGCGGTGCCATCATCGCACCGGACCCGGGGGCCCCACCGCCCGGGTCGGCCGAACGGGCCCATCCGTCGCATTTCACCCCACCGGCCCCCACCGCCCCGGGCCTTTCGGATCTCCGTGTCGACTTTTCGGGGCGAATCCATCGGCCGTTCGGGCGGAGTCGCCCCGGGGGTGCGCTTACGTCCCGGGTGGGTAGGCAATACGTACGGGTATGTCGAGCCGCAGCCCCTCCGCTGCGCGGGCGGAGAAGCTCGGGAAGGGATGCGTCATGAGCATCTGGTGGTCTCTCCAACTGCGACGGGACGCCGCCAGCGTGCCGCTGGCCAGGCGTCTGTTGTGCGGTGCCATGGATACCGCCGGCGTTGACGCGGAGGTCTCCCACGACCTCTCCCTGGCGCTCACCGAGGCCTGTTCCAATGCCGTGCGGCACGCGGAGGGCGCCTCCGACGTGTTCCGGGTCACGGCCTCCATCGACGGCGACGTCTGCCACATCGAGGTCAGCGACTCCGGCCCGGGCTTCCCGCCGACCCCCGAACCGTCGGGGGAGCCCGATACCGCTCCGGCGCCGGGGAGCACGCCCGACCCGCTCGCGGTGGGGGACGCCGCACTCGACGCCGACCCCTTCCGGGTCCCGGAGCAGGAACTCCCGGAGTCGGCGGTTCGGGAGGACTCCGACCACCGGGAGCACGGGCGCGGTCTGACCCTCATCGCCGCACTCTCGGATCACGTGCGTTTCGACAACCGGACGCTGACCGGTGGCGCGGTGGTCTCCTTCGACAAGGTGCTCAAGTGGCGTGAGGACTCCCTCCTGCACGTCTAGTGCCGCGTCAGGCAACGTTCGCCCTGTCGTGATATGCCGCGCGGTTGCTGTGCCGGGCGGCACCGGACCATCAGAATGCTCACGTGGCTGAACGCGTGCGGGTCCGTGAGATCGATGACGACG
>NZ_VKHS01000069.1 GCF_014141525.1 Streptomyces calidiresistens | reverse complement strand
GGAGGGCCGGGCCCGAGGAGGGCGACGAGCCGCCTGTCACGGCGGCCGGGTACCCGGTGGCACCGACTCCGACGAAGACGAGGGGACCGGGGCCCGGTGCGGCGCGCGTCGCCGGCCCGCCCCGTCCGGTGCGACGGGACGGGCCGGTGGACGGGGAGGTACGGGCGCGGCCCGGGCCCCGGGGACCGGAGGGGGACCCGCCCGGCCCGTGGGCGGGTCCCCGGCACCGGCCCCGGACGCGGCGGGAGCCGCCCGGGACCGGTGGTTCGAGAGCCGGGTCTACAGCCCGGCGCGTCCCGCGACGGCGTCCAACTCGGCACGGTCGGGGGGCTGGGAGCCGGTACGGGCGCAGGTCAGGGCGGCGGCCCGGACGCAGCGCTCCAGCACCGACCCCAGATCGGCGGCGTCGGCCGGCGGGCCCCCGCGCTCGGCGAGGGCGTCCAGCAGCGCGGCCTGGAAGGCGTCCCCGGCGCCGACGGTGTCCACCACCTCGACCGCCACGGCGGGGACCCGCACCTCCTCGTCGGCGGTGACCGCCAGGACGCCCCCGGCCCCGAGGGTGACCACGGCCAGGCGGGGACCGGTCTCCAGCAGTCGGCGGGCGGCGGCGGCCGGATCGAGGTCGGGCATCAGCCACGCCAGGTCCTCGTCACTGGCCTTGACCACGTCCGCCTCGCCGGTCACCGCCAGGCAGGCCGCCAGGTACGCCGCGCGGTCGGGCTGCACGGCGGGCCGGACGTTGAGGTCCACGGCCACCGTGCGGCCGGCCGCGCGCTGCGCGGCGCACAGCTTGCGGACCCGCTCGGCGCCGGGCCGCAGGACGATCGCCAGCGAGCCGGTGTGCAGGACGGTGGTGTCCTCCGGCACCGGCAGATCCAGCGGGTCCCAGGAGGCCAGGAAGTCGTAGTCGGCCGAGCCCTCGGCGTCCAGGTGTGCCAGGGCCACGGTGGTGCGCGGGGAGCCCGAGGGCACCCGGAGCACGTCCACGCCGAGGCCGTCCAGGCGTTCGTCGACCAGGCGGCCGGGGTGGTCCTCGCCCCGGGTGGTGACGAGGGTGACCGGGCGCTCCAGGCGGTGCAGGCCGACCGCCACGTTGGCGGGGCTGCCGCCCGCGACCGCGGTGATCTCCCGCGCGCCGGGGCGCCACAGCAGGTCGACGAGGGATTCGCCGACCACCGTGACGCGGCCGGGGGCGTCGGTGCCGTTCACCGTCGTCCTCCTCTCCAATGGTGGGTGGTGCGTGATGGTTGTCGGTCCCGTGCCGGGTCCGTCGCCCCCGCCCCTCCCCTCCGGGGGGCGGGGGCGACGGGGGTCAGGCGCCGGGCAGGACGACGATCTTGCGGCCCTGTCCGGCGGCGAACCGGTCCAGCGCCTTCGGGTACTCGTCCAGCGGCATGCGGTCGCTGATGAAGACCCCGGGGTCGATGACGCCGGCGGCGAAGAGCTCGGCGGCCCGCTCGTAGCTGTGCAGCACGGCCATCGAGCCGGTGATGGTGATCTCCTCGTTGTAGATCCGGTAGGGCTCGATCACCGCCGTGGTGGCGTGGTCGGAGACGCCGAACTGGAGGAAGGTGCCGGCCTTGGCGACCCGGTTGAGGCCGTCCTGGATGGCCTTGGCGTTGCCGGTGGCGTCGATGACGACGTCCCAGCCGCGCGGGCGGTCCAGTTCGTCGGGGTTGGCGGCGGCGCCGGAGACGCCCAGCGAGACGGCGGTGGCCAGCCGGTCGGGGTTGATGTCCACGACGTCGACGGAGGCGGCGCCGGTCCGCTTGGCCAGCTCCAGCATCATCAGGCCCATGGTCCCGGAGCCGTAGATCAGGACCCGGGCGGCCATCTTCGCGGAGAGCACGTCGTAGCCGCGCACCGCGCAGGACAGCGGCTCGATGAGCGCGGCGTCCTCGGTGTTCACGTGGTCGGGCAGCTTGACGCAGTTGGCCACCGGCGCCACGGCGTACTCGGCGGCGCCGCCGGCGACGGAGACGCCGATGGCGGCCCAGCGCTCGCAGAGGTTGGCGTGGCCCTCGCGGCAGTAGCGGCACTCGTGGCAGTACAGGGAGGGGTCCACGGCGACCCGGTCGCCCTCGCGCAGCTCGGTGACCTCGCGTCCCACGGCGGCGACCACCCCGGCGAACTCGTGGCCGGGGACCACCGGCAGCGTGGGGGCGAACTCCCCCTGGAGGATGTGCAGATCGGTGCCGCACAGACCGCACGCGGAGACCTTCACCACCACGTCACGGGGGCCCGGGGTGGGGTCCGGGACGGTGGTGACCAGAACCTTGCCCGGCTCCTCGATCAGGGCGGCTTTCACTTGACGGCTCCTAGCGACAGGCCCTGGACCAACTTGTCCTGGGCGGCGTAGCCGGCGGCGAGCACCGGCAGGGAGATCACGATGGACGCGGCGGACACCTGGGCCAGGAAGAGGCCCTGGCTGGTGACGAAGCCGGTCAGGAAGACGGGGGCGGTCTCGGCCGTGACCCCGGTGAGGACCCGGGCGAAGAGCATCTCGTTCCAGCTGAAGATGAAGCAGATCAGCGCGGTGGCGGCGATGCCCGGGGCGGCGATCGGGGCGACGACGCGCAGCAGCACGACGGGCAGGCGGGCGCCGTCGATCTGCGCGGCCTCGATCAGCGATCGGGGGACCTCGGAGAGGAAGGACTGCATCATCCACACCGCGATCGGCAGGTTCATCGCGGTGAAGAGGATGACCAGCAGCCAGATGTTGTCGAGCATGCCGATGCTGCGGGCGATCAGGTAGATCGGCAGCAGGCCGGCGACCAGCGGGAGCATCTTGGTGGACAGGAAGAAGAACATGACGTCCTTCCACCGCTTCACCGGCTTGATCGACAGCGCGTAGGCGGCGGGCAGTGCCAGCACCAGCACGAACAGGGTGGAGAAGGTCGAGGCCATGGCCGAGTTGATCAGCGGCGGCCAGGGGCTGGCTCCCCCGTCCAGACCGAAGAACTCGCGGTAGCCGTCCAGGGTGAACGGCGCCAGCAGCATCGGCGGGTTGGTGGCGGCGTCCGGCTCCGAGCGGAAGGAGATCAGCGCCATCCAGACGACCGGCAGCACGAAGACCAGGCCGCAGGCCCAGGCGACCACGGCGAGGGCGGTGCCCCGGCCCCGGCCGCGGGGGCGGCCGACGGCGGTCGGGGTGGTGCCGCCCCGGGCGCCGGTGCGGCCCGGGCCACCGGGGGCGGCCGGGTCCCCGGCTCCGCCGGGACCGGTGGCCCCGGGGGCGCCGGCGGGCGCGGCGGTGGGATCGGCGGTGGTCACGAGTGACCCCCCTCCTCGCTGAACAGGGACGACACGACGCGCAGGGCGAAGGTGGCCAGGATGATCGTGCCGATCACCACCAGCACGCCCGCGGCCGAGGCCAGGCCGTACTCGTGGGCCCGGTAGAAGGTCTGGTAGATGGTGAAGGGCAGGTTGGCCGTGCCCAGGGCCCCACCGGTGATGGTGAAGACCGCGTCGAAGTGCTGGACGATGTAGATCGATCCCAGCAGGGCCCCCAGCTCCAGGTAGCGGCGCAGGTGGGGCAGGGTGATGTAGCGGAAGATCTGCCAGTCGCCGGCGCCGTCGATGCGGGCCGCCTCGATGGCGTCCAGCGGGCGGCTCTGCAGGCCGGCCAGCAGGATCAGCATCATGAACGGCGTCCACTGCCAGATGAGGGCGGCCTCGATGGCGAACAGCGGCATGTCGGAGATCCAGTCGGGCTGGATCGGGTCCTCGAAGCCGAGGAAGCCGCCGACGGTGTTGAGCAGGCCGTTGAACAGGCCGTACTCGGGGTTGAACAGCACGTGCTTCCACAGCAGCGCGGCGGCCACCGGGACCAGCAGGAACGGCGTGATGAGCATGGTGCGCACCGCACCGCGGCCGGGGAAGCGGCGGTCCAGCAGCAGGGCCAGCAGCAGTCCGAGGACCAGGCTGACCAGGACCACGGTCGTGGTGAGCACGACGGTGGTGATGACCGAGGAGCGCAGGGCGCTGTCGGACAGGACCGTCCCGTAGTTCCCGAAGCCGTTGAAGGCGCGGGCCTCGGGGTTGAGCGAGTTCCAGCTGAAGAACGAGATCACCAGGGTGCCGAGGAACGGCAGCTGGGTGACCACGATCATGAAGACCAGGGCGGGCAGGAGGGGGGCGCGGGAGGCCCACGCGCGCGCCCGGGGCCCCGGGCCGCCCGCCCCCGGTCGGGTGGACCGGGAGCGGCGCGGCGCCGGGGCGGGCCGGGCCCCGGCGGACGGGGAGGCCCCGCCCGCCGGGCTCGGGGTGACGGAGGTGTCACTCATCGGTCGCGGTACCCCTCGGCGACCCGCTCGGCCATCTCCTGGGACTTGTCCAGGGCCTCCTGCACCGTCTGCTGACCGGCGATGGCGGAGCTGATCTCCTGGGCGACCCGGGTGCCGAGGTCGGTGAACTCGGGGATGCCGACGAACTGGATGCCGGCGGCCGGACGCTCCTGGACACCGGGGTTGAGCGGGTCCGCCTGGCTGATCGCCTGCTGGGTCACCTCGTAGAAGGCCGAGGCGGCCTCCTGGTAGCCGGGGTTCTCGTAGAGCGAGGCGCGCTTGCCGGCGGGGACGTTGGCCCAGCCGATCTCCTCGCCGACCAGTTCCTCGTACTCCTTGCCGGAGGCCCAGGAGATGAACTCCCAGGCGGCGTCGGTGTTGGACGAGGCCTTCTGGATGCCCCAGGCCCAGGTGTAGAGCCAGCCGGAGCTGTCGGTCTCCTTGACCGGGGCGGGGACGTAGCCGATGTTGCCCTTGACCGGGGAGTCGTCGGCCTCCAGGGAACCGGCGCCGGCGGTGGCGTCGTACCACATGGCGGTGTTGCCCTGGGTCATGTTGTTCAGGCACTCGGCGTAGCCGGACTGGGCGGCGCCGGCCTGGCCGTGCTCGCGGACCAGGTTCACGTAGAACTCGGTGGCCTCGACGAACTCGGGGGCGTTGACCCGGGCCTCCCAGTCGGCGTCGAACCAGGTGCCGCCGAAGGTGTTGACCACGGTGGTGAGCGGGGCCATGACCTCGCCCCAGCCGGCGAGGCCGCGCAGGCAGATGCCCTTCATGTCGCCGCGCTGTTCGTCCACCTCGGCGGCCAGCTCGGCGACCTCGTCCCAGGTGGGCTGCTCGGGCATGGTCAGGCCGAGTTCCTCGAAGACGTCCTGCCGGTACATGAGGAAGGAGGACTCGCCGTAGAACGGCTGGGCGTAGGTCTTCCCGTCCTCGCCGAGGAGGGAGTTGCGCATCGGCTCCAGGACGTCCTCGACGTCGTAGTCGGTGTCCTCCTCCAGGTAGGGGTCGAGTTCGTGGAGCCAGCCGTTGCGGGCGTAGATCGGGGTCTCGTAGTTGCTGATGGTGGCGACGTCGTACTGGCCGGCCTGGTTGGCGAAGTCCTGGCTGATGCGGTCGCGGACCTCGTTCTCCGGCATGACGGTGAAGTTCACCTCGATGCCGGTCTCGGCGGTGAAGTGCTCGGCGGTGAGCTTCTGCAGCTCGACCATCGGGGGGTTGTTCACCATGAGGACGTTGATGCTCTCGCCGTCCCCGGAGGAGCCGCCGGAGGAGCCGCCGGCGCCGGCGCAGCCGGTGACCAGGAGGCCGCCGGTGACGGTCAGGGCGATCATCAGGCGGGCGCGGCCGGCGCCGGTGCGCCGGGTTCTGGTTCTGCTCATGGTGGGACTCCGGTTCGGTGGGTCGTGCGGGTGGTGGTGTGACGCGGTGCCCGCTGCCGACCGGGATCGGGACGAATCGGTGCGGCGGCATCGGGACCGGGAGGACGGCGAAGCGGGATCAACCCGTCCATATGGGGTGTTGTGCGGCGATGCGGGGGCCACGACGCCGTGCGGGCGCGGTGGAACGCCGGGTGGGCGGGGCGCGGGCGCGCCGGTGGGTCAGACGCGGAGCACCTGCGGCCCCAGGAGCGAGTAGCGGTGGGCCTCGGTGGCGGGAAGACCGGTGGTGGTCACGATCGTCTCGAAGTCCGAGACCTCGGCGAAACGGGAGAAGCTGACCGCCGCGAACTTGGTGTGCACACCGATGAAGACGCGGCGTCGGGAGGAGCGCACGGCCTGCGCCTTGACCTCGCCGACCCCGGGGTTGGGGGTGGTGAGGCCGTATTCGCGGGAGATGCCGTTGGCACCGATGTAGGCGAGGTCGATGACCAGCCCGGAGAGCATGCGCACCGCCCAGTGGTCGACGGTGGCGAGGGTGCCGCCGCGCACCCGACCACCGAGCAGCAGCACGGTGAACCGGTCGTCGCGGTCGGCGAGCGCCCCGGCGGTGGCCAGGGATGCGGTGACGATGGTCAGGGGACGGTCGGCGGGCAGGGCCTCGGCGACCAGTTGGGGGGTGAAGCCCTCGTCGACGAAGACCGTCTCGGCGTCCCCGAGGAGGTCGGCGGCGGCGGTGGCGATCCGCCGCTTCTCGGGGACCTGCATGGTGGTGCGGAAGGCGAGGGTCGTCTCGAATCCGGCGCTCTCCACCGGGTACGCGCCGCCGTGGGTGCGGCGCATCAGCCCGTGGTCCTCGAGCAGTCGGAGGTCGCGGCGGATGGTCTCGCGGGCGACCCCGAGGGTCTCGGCCAGGCCGGCCACGTCCACGGAGCCCGCGCTGCGGGCGGCGGTGAGGATCTCCCGCTGCCGCTCCTCCGCCTTCACGGGGCGATCACCTCTCCTTCGAGGTCCTTCGGGGTCTTTCGGGGTACTTCCGGGTCTTTCGGGGTGCTTCCGGGTACTTCGGGTGCACGTCCACCGATTCGAGGGGGCCGATCGGCGACTTCCGTGCCCGTTCGGGCCGGTGCATGAGTTTCTACCTGCCCGATAGACCGGCCACCAGGGACGCAACCGAAACGATAGTGACCGCTTCTGCCCGTTTCGGCTAAACGTGCTCCCGCTCACACCGGCGGGAAAACCCTTGCGACGCCTCCCCGACTCGCCCGTTCGGCCACTGTGGACGCCCGTTCTCTGCCCGTTTCTGTTCGAGAGGGGTAAAAATGATCACCTCGTGGTGAGAGTTTTCGGCCGGCGACACCCGAACGGGCGGGACGGGCCCCCACCGCACGGTCCGCCCGGGGTGGTCGGAAGCCCCGGTGGCGGGGCCATGCTGGGTGCATGGACATCGCCATCCGCCCCGCCCGGCCGGGGGAACACGCCGCCGCCGGGGAGATCTCGGCCCGTGCCTACCTGGCCGACGACCTGCTCGCCTTCGGCCCCGAGGACCCCTACCTCGACCGGCTCCGCGACGCCGCCGGACGGGCCGCCACGGCGGAGCTGCTGGTCGCCGTGCCCCGACAGCCCGACACCGCCGCGCCCGAACGGGCGCCCGAGGTGCTGGGCACGGTCACCTTCGCCGCCGAGGGGCCCTTCGCGCAGGTGGCCCGGCCCGACGAGGCGGAGTTCCGGATGCTCGCCGTCGCCCCCGCCGCGCGCGGTCGCGGCATCGGGGAGTCCCTGGTGCGGTACTGCGCCGAGCGGGCCGCCGGGCTGGGGCGGCGCGCCCTGGTGCTCTCCATCGCCGACAACAACGAGCGCGGGGCGCGGCTGTACCGACGGATGGGCTTCCACGCCGAGCCGAGCCGGGACTGGCAGCCGGTCCCGGGTCTGACCCTGCGGGTGCTCGTCCTGCCGCTGACCTCCGGGGGCGGTCGGTAGCCGATTCCCGGCGGCGTCCGTCGACGCCACAACATCTTGGGGTGACGGCGGCGGACGCTCCCACATGTATGATCGTGGCCGCTGTCGAAGCAGGGGAACCCGGTGGGAATCCGGGACTGTCCCGCAACGGTGTGCCGCGTTCCCCCGTCCTTCCGGACCACACGCGGCGAGTCCGATCACCTGCCGACGGTTCGTTGGAAGTCCGGGCCTCGCGGATTGGGCCGGTGGACGCCCCCGCGGCCCGCCCGCGTGCGCCCGCCTCCCGTATCGGGGGCCACCGGCCACGAGGGAGCAGCCTTGACCACCGCGCCCACCGCGCCCACCGCGTCCCCGCGCACGACGGGGACCGGCACCGTCCGCCCCGACCCCGGCGAAGGGGCACCCGACACCGATCCCGACCGGGATCCGCCCCGCACCGCCCTGCTGCGGCTGCTCACCGACCTGACCGGGGACCTCCCGGACGCCGACCCCGGCCGGGTCGCCGCCGCGGTCCTGCGCGGACGGGTCCCCGGCGACGACACCGACCGGCTGCGCGAGGCGGCCGTGGAGGCCGCCGCCGGCCTGATCGCCGAGGATCCCGCCCACTCGCGGCTCGCCGCCCGCCTGCTGACCCTCGTCATCCGGGACGAGGCCGCCGGTCAGGGCGCCGACTGCTTCACCGCCTCGATCGCCGTGGGCCTCCGCGAGGGGCTGATCTCCGAGCGCACCGCCGCCTTCGTCGCCCGGCACGGCCGGGAGCTGGACGCGTTGGTGGAGCGGGCCGTGGCCGGGGGCGCGGACGACCGCTTCGAGTACTTCGGGCTGCGCACCGTGCACTCCCGCTACCTGCTGCGCCACCCCACCACACGGCGGGTGGTGGAGACCCCGCAACACTTCCTGCTGCGGGTCGCCTGCGGCCTGGCCGGCGGGGATCCGGAGCACGAGGGGTCGGCGGCCGACGGCGCCGACACCGACGGGGACGCCGAACACCTCGCCGAGGTCGCCGAGTTGTACCGGCTGATGTCCTCCCTGGCCTACCTGCCCTCCTCCCCCACCCTCTTCAACTCCGGCACCCGCTACCCGCAGATGTCCTCCTGCTACCTGCTGGACTCCCCGCGCGACGAGTTGGACTCCATCTACGAGCGCTACCACCAGGTGGCGCGGCTCTCCAAGCACGCCGGCGGGATCGGCATCCCGTGGACCCGGATCCGGGCGCGCGGCTCCCTGATCCGGGGCACCAACGGCCACTCCAACGGCATCGTGCCGTTCCTGCGGACCCTGGACGCCTCGGTGGCGGCGGTCAACCAGGGCGGGCGGCGCAAGGGCGCGGCCTGCGTCTACCTGGAGACCTGGCACGCGGACATCGAGGAGTTCCTGGAACTGCGGGACAACACCGGCGAGGAGGCCCGCCGCACCCACAACCTCAACCTGGCGCACTGGATCCCCGACGAGTTCATGCGCCGGGTCGCCGACGACGCGCCGTGGTCGCTGTTCTCCCCCTCCGACGTGCCGGAACTGGTCGACCTGTGGGGTGAGGAGTTCGACGCCGCCTACCGCCGGGCCGAGGCGGCCGGGCTCGCCCGCCGCACCCTGCCCGCCCGCGAACTGTACGGCCGCATGATGCGGACCCTGGCCCAGACCGGCAACGGCTGGATGACCTTCAAGGACGCCGCCAACCGCACCGCCAACCAGACCGCCCTGCCCGGCCGGGTGGTGCACTCCTCCAACCTGTGCACCGAGATCCTGGAGGTCACCGACGACGGCGAGACGGCCGTGTGCAATCTCGGCTCGCTCAACCTCGCCGCGCACCTGCGCGAGGACCTGCCGGCCGACCCGGAGCGCGCGGCGCGGGAGATCGACCCGATGGAGGCGATGGACTGGGAACGGCTGGACGCGAGCACCGCGACCGCCGTGCTGTTCCTGGACCGGGTGGTGGACATCAACCGCTACCCCACCGAGCAGGCGGCCCGCTCCAATGCCCGGTGGCGCCCGGTGGGTCTGGGTCTGATGGGGTTGCAGGACGTCTTCTTCCGGCTCGGCCTGCCCTTCGACTCCCCGGCAGCCCGTGAGCTGTCCACCCGGATCTCCGAGCGGATCATGCTCGCCGCCTACGGAACCTCCGCCGACCTCGCCGAGCGACACGGCCCGCTGCCCGCCTGGTCGCAGACCCGCACCGCGCGGGGCGTGCTGCACCCCGACCACTGGGAGGGCATCGAACACGCCTGGCCGGAGCGATGGGAGGCGCTGCGGAGCCGGATCGCCCGAACGGGCATGCGCAACGCCCTGCTGGTCGCGATCGCGCCCACCGCCACCATCGCCTCGATCGCCGGGGTGTACGAGTGCGTGGAACCGCAGGTCTCCAACCTCTTCAAGCGGGAGACGCTCAGCGGGGAGTTCCTCCAGGTCAACGCGTATCTGGTGGCCGAGTTGAAGCGGCTGGGCCGGTGGGACGCCACGACCCGGGAGGCGTTGCGGGAGGCCAACGGGTCGGTCGCCGAGCTGCCGGGGCTGCCCGAACGGGTCCGTGTGCTGTACCGCACGGCCTGGGAACTGCCCCAGCGGGCACTGATCGACACCGCCGCCGCCCGTACCCCGTACCTGGATCAGAGCCAGTCGCTGAACCTCTTCGCGGAGTCCCCGACCATCGGCCGGCTCAGCTCGATGTACGCCCATGCCTGGCGGAGCGGGCTGAAGACCACCTACTACCTGCGGTCGCGGCCGGCGACCCGGATCGCCCGCGCGGCCCGCGGGACCGGACCCGTGACCCCCGCCCCGGAGACGGCCCCGCGGACCGTGCCGTCGGCGGCCGACGCCTGTTCGCTGGAGAACCCGGAGAGCTGCGAGGCCTGCCAGTGACGACCGCCCCGAACCCCGGCCGCGCGGCCGGGGTCCACCCGACCACCGCCCCCTCGCACCGCCCGGAGCACGCCATCACCACGCACGCCGACACCCCGGCCCACGCCCCGGGCGCGGCCCGCCCCCGCAACCTGCTCGACCCCGGCTTCGAGTTGACCCTGCGCCCGATGCGCTACCCGGAGTTCTACGAGCGGTACCGGGCCGCCATCCGCAACACCTGGACCGTCGAGGAGGTGGACCTGCACTCCGACGTGGCCGACCTGGCCCGCCTCTCCCCCGGCGAGCGGCACCTCATCGGCCGGCTGGTCGCCTTCTTCGCCACCGGCGACTCGATCGTCGCCAACAACCTGGTGCTCACCCTCTACCGGCACATCAACTCCCCGGAGGCGCGGCTGTACCTGTCGCGGCAGCTCTTCGAGGAGGCGGTGCACGTCCAGTTCTACCTGACCCTGCTCGACACCTACCTGCCCGATCCGGAGCAGCGGGCCGACGCCTTCGCCGCCGTGGAGGCCATCCCCTCCATCCGCGAGAAGGCCGCGTTCTGCTTCCGCTGGATGGACTCGGTGGAGAACCTGGACCGTCTGGGGAGCCGGGAGGACCGCCGGCGCTTCCTGCTCAACCTGATCTGCTTCGCCGCGTGCATCGAGGGATTGTTCTTCTACGGGGCCTTCGCCTACGTGTACTGGTTCCGCTCGCGGGGGCTGTTGCACGGGCTGGCCACCGGCACCAACTGGGTCTTCCGTGACGAGAGCTGCCACATGGACTTCGCCTTCGCGGTGGTGGACACCGTGCGGGAGGAGGAGCCGGACCTGTTCGACGCGGAGCTGGGCGAGCGGGTCACCGCCATGATCCGGGAGGCGGTGGAGGCCGAGTTGCAGTTCGCCCGGGACCTGTGCGGGGACGGCCTGCCGGGCATGAACACCGAGTCCATGCGGGCCTATCTGGAGTGCGTGGCCGACCAGCGGTTGAGGCGGTTGGGGCTGGACCCGGTGTACGGCTCGGAGAACCCCTTCGCGTTCATGGAACTGCAGGACGTGCAGGAGCTGACCAACTTCTTCGAGCGGCGCCCCACCGCCTACCAGGTGGCCGTGGAGGGGTCGGTCTCGCTGGACGAGGAGTTCTGAGCCCCGGGTCCGGGCCCCCGACACGGGGGCCCGGAGCACCGGCCCGCCCGGACCGCGGGTCCCGGACGGGCCGGTGCGCCTCCGGCGCCCGGGGGGTCAGTTCCCGGCGACGGCGGCCGGCCCGTCGGCGAGGATCGCCCGGGCCCGTTCCATGCGCTCCGTGTGCTGCTCGGCGTACTCGGCGAGCAGCTCGGAGTGTTCCTCGATGACGTGTTCCTGGTGGTCGGAGTCCACGGCCGCCCACCGGGCCACCAGGTCGGTCTTCTCCTTGCAGGCCACGTCGAGCACCGCCACCGCGATCGCCTCCTCCCCGGAGACGTCACCGCCGAGCCCGAGTTCCTCGGTGACGGTCAACGGGCTGTCGGCGGGCCGACCCCCCTCGGCCATGCAGGCCGACCAGTCGGCCAGCAGCTCGCGCACCCGCTCGTCCTCGTCGGCCTCGTGCCCGGCCTCGTCGGCCAGCTCCATCAGGAAGGTGGGATCGATCCATCCGTCGTCGGGGCGGTTGATCAGCAGGGTCGCCTCACCGTGGCAGCCGGTGGCGGGGACTGCCACACCGCCGACCTCGGGCCCGGGGCGTTCGCGGGCCTCCTCCAGGGTTTCGGGGAGGTCGAGCGGGTCGGCCGAGGGGTCGCCGTACAGGGCGAGTTCCTGTTCGGGGGTCAGGTCCTCGGCGTGCACGGGCGCGTAGGTGTGGGGGTCGAGGTCGATGGGGTGCATGTAGCCGTGCTCGGCGGCGTGGACCGGGTCGTCCACGCCGTAGAGGTGGGCGTTCCGGGGGACGGTGGGGCCCGGGG
>NZ_VKHS01000689.1 GCF_014141525.1 Streptomyces calidiresistens | reverse complement strand
CCACCCCCCTCCCTTCCCCACGACAACGGAGCGACCCATGAGGGACGACACGAGTGACACCCGGGAAACCGCGGGCCGTGGCGGCGGCCGGCGGAACCGGGGCCACAAACGCCGAGGACTGACCACCCGGCTCACCGTCCTGGTGACCACCCTGGCGGTCGGAGCCGCCGGGACCGTGATCGCCACCCAGTACGCCTCGGCCGGCAACAAGCAGCGTGACACCGCGCGCGAGCAGACCCGCGGTCAGGCATGG
The DNA here is from genome assembly GCF_014141525.1 of Streptomyces calidiresistens. Lineage (GTDB taxonomy): Bacteria > Actinomycetota > Actinomycetes > Streptomycetales > Streptomycetaceae > Streptomyces > Streptomyces calidiresistens. The sequence goes on along the minus strand of NZ_VKHS01000689.1, from coordinate 2,677 downwards.
CACGGCACCATCAGCTGCCCGAACGTCGGCGACCAGTTGGAGGACGTCCCGGACGACGTGCGGGCCCGGGTGGACCGCGAACTCTCCCGGCTCGATGCCCAACTCGCGGTTGCCTACCGTCAGTTGGCCCGCCAGCGCGGCAACCCCCGGCGGGTGATGACGAAGCTGGAGAACAAGCGCTCCTTCACCATCGGCCGCATCGTGCGCACCCTGGGCTCGGTCACCGAGAGCCCCGACCACCTGCGCGGCCTGGCCGGCTGCGACTTCCAGCGCGGCCGACCGGGCGGGAACCCGGAGCCGCCGCCCGTCGAGGGCGGCGAGGGCGAGGGCGAGGAGATCGGTGGCGTCGGCGAGGGCATCGGCGGTGTCGGTGAGGGCGAGGGCGACGACAGCGGCGAGCCCATCGAGAACGGTCCCGTGCCCGAGGACTTCGTCGACATCACCACCGTGGCGCCCAACGTCAACGAGCCGGTCCTCGGTGAGAACGCCTCCACCGGCACCCTGCTGTTGGAGTGCGGCCGCAACGAGGAGGGCCGCTACAACTCCGACAACGTCATCGTCGCCCCCGGCGTGAGCAACGGCGCCCACCACATGCACGACTACGTGGGCAACGTCTCCACCGACGCCTTCTCCACCAACGAGAGCCTCGAGGCCGCCGACACCACCTGCACCAACGGCGACCGCTCCACCCACTACTGGCCGGTCATCCGGATCCAGGACGGGACCGACGAGCAGGACGTCGACCAGCCCGGCGGCGGCCTGGACGGCAACATCGGCACCATCCTCACCCCCGAGACCGTCACCATCCAGTTCCGGGGCAACCCGTTGAGCGAGGTCACGGCGATGCCGCGCTTCCTGCGCATCATCACCGGTGACGCGCGGGCCTTCACCAACGGCACGGCCAACGCCAACTCCTCGTGGAGCTGCACCGGCTTCGAGGACCGGCAGCTGACCGACCGGTACCCGATCTGCCCCGAGGGCAGCAGCGTGGTGCGCACCTTCGAGTTCCAGAGCTGCTGGGACGGTGAGAACGCCGACAGCGCCAACCACCGCACCCACGTGGACTACGTCCGCGAGGACGGCAGCTGTGCCGACGGATTCGTGGCCATCCCGCAGCTGGTGCACCGCATCACCTACGACATCCCCCCGGGTGCCGTGTACGCGGTGGACAGCTTCCCCGAGCAGTTGCACAAGCCGATCACCGACCACAGCGACTTCATCAACGTCATGACCGACGAGCAGATGGACACGCTGGTGGAGTGTGTGAACAGCGGACAGCGGTGCGGCCCGGAGTGACCTCCGGCCGGCAGCCGGTACACCGGCGCTGAACCCGCTCGGGTCGGGGCCCTCGGGCCCCGACCCGAACCGCCGCCCCGGGGCGATGACGACCCCGTCGCCCCGGGGCGGCTCCGCCGTGTCCGGAACCCGCGGGAGTCCGGGTCCGCCGGGGGAGGGAGCCGTCAGCTCTCGGCCCCCTCGGGTGGCCGTTCGGCCACGACCCGCCGTGCCGCCTCCACGACCTCCCTCTTCCGACCTCCCTCTTCAGCTCCTCGGGGGAGACGCCCCGACTCTCATCCCATGGACGAAAGTCGTGTGCGTGGTGGAGAAGTGATGTCCACTCCCCGGGGAGGTCGGGGTCCCACATGAGCTCCCGGTCGAGGAGATCGAGACCGATCACCGGATCGGGGACCCCGCGACCATTCGATCGGCGATTCCCCGCATCATCACATCATCGTGTACTTCGCCGCGAGGGGGTCGGCGGGCGGGCGGAAGAACAGCCCCAACTCCTCCAACACCCGGTCGAAGAGCTCCGGTGCCCCCGGTTCCCCGATCCGCGGCAGGCCGGCCAACTCGGCGGGGGAGAGGCTCTCGACCCCGGCGATCAGCGCGTCCAACCCCGCCCGGATGAGGCGGTCGGAGCCGACGTGGCACCGAACGCCCTCACCATCCCGAGGAGGTCGAGTTCCGCCGGCGCCTCGTCACGGGTCCTCGGCGTCCCCGTTTCCTCCGGTGACGGTCGGAACGAGGACCCACACACCGGTCGGGAGGACGACCACCGGGTTTCCCTCCGTCCCGGGTTCCGAGCCGGGGAGGTCCGCCGCGGCGGTCGGCCCGGCTCACCCGGTCGGGGTGCCCTGGTGGAACCACAGGCGCCATCCCGTGTCCGTCAGGCGCCACAGGGAACTCCGCCGCACCCGGCGGCCCCGGTGGGAGGTGAGGTAGGTCAGGTGGACGAGGCCGGGGGCGGGAACCGCTCCCCGCATCCCGTCGACCTCGACGGGGGAATCCGGGGTCACCGAACCGTCACCCGTCACGGTGAGGATCGTTTCGACGTTCCACGGACGCCCGGAGGCGCCGATCTCGGTGAACTCCGGGTCCAGGAGTTCCAGGACCCGGCCAGGGGACGCCCGCACCCCGGGATCGAGGAGCGACAGCTCCCCGTCGACGGCCGCCCGAACGGCCTCCTCGTTCTCATCCGTCATGCGGGAATCCTACGGACCCCTGCCTCCCCGGGGTGCGGGGGAAGCCACGGTGGCGCGCCGGCCCCGGGCCGGGACCCCGCCGGGCCGGCGCTGTTCGGGGACACCGGGCGCCGGGGAAGCGGGAATCGGGGCGTCCCGATCGGGGCCGGGCCCGCGCCGAAACCGGCCGGGTTCCGTCGCGAGGGGAGGGCGAG
>NZ_VKHS01000688.1 GCF_014141525.1 Streptomyces calidiresistens | reverse complement strand
GGCGGGACGGGCGCGGGAGGCCCCGGGACTCAGAAGAAGACCTTCGCCATGCGCAGCACGCCCTGTTTCCAGGGGTCCGTGCTGGCCCGGCCGTTCGCGGTCCCACCCGCGGCCGGGGACGCGGCGGACGCCGCGGCGCGTCGCTCGCGCCACCACTCGTGGGTCTCCAGGATGGCCTCGCGGTTGCTCATCAGCGGTTCGAAACCGAGCCGTTCGCGCGCCTTGTCCACGCTCACGTAGGAGTCGTCCAGCAGCTTGTACAGCAGCCGCCCGTACACCGGGGAGAGGCCGGTGCGCTCCAGCCCTCGCAGCAGCGCCACCGCCGGACGGCCCGGCACGGACACCACCCGCTTGCCGTGGCCGGCGGCGTCCAGCACCGCCTGGAAGTCCTCGCGGAGCGTCCCGAAGCGGGCGGCGCCGATGTTGTAGGTGTCGTCGGCGACCGCGTCCGGGGCGCGCAGCACGGTCACCACCGCCTCCACCAGGTCCCGCAGGGCGAGCATCTGGGTGCGCACGTCGCCCCGGCCCAGCACGGGGAAGTTGCGTCCCTCCTCCGCCCACTCGAAGAGCATGTCGAACAGGCCCATCCGACCCGGCCCGAGGAAGGTCTTGGGTCGCAGGATCGGCAGACACATCCCCCCGGCGCGGTACCGCTCGGCGACGACCTCGGCCTCCGCCTTCGCGGAGCTGTAGGTGTCCACCGGCTCGCGCGGATGGTCCTCCGGGGTCGGGACGTGCTTCGGCAGGCCGTAGACGGCGGTCGAGGAGATGTGCACCACCCGTGGGACACCGGCGGCCCGTGCCGCCTCCAGCACCGTGGTGGTGCCCTCGACGACGATCGACCGGATCTCCGGGGCGGGGTAGCTGGGCAGGGCGGAGGCGCAGTGGACGAGGGCGTCGGTGTCGCGCAGGGCCTCGGCGACCGCGCGCGGATCGCGGATGTCGCCGCTCAGGGACGTCAGCCCGGCGGCCCCCGGCACCGGCCGCAGGTCGAAGGCGCGGACCTCACGACCCTCCTTCAGCAACCGTTCGACCAGGTGGGAGCCGAGCACACCGGCCGCGCCGGTCACCGTCACCCGGGCGGGCAGCTCGCCCGACAGCGGGGACCGCGCGGGGGACCGCGTCGGGGACTGCGTCGAAGAGGGTGAGGGCGTCGGTCGCCCGGAGCCGGCCCCGGCGGGGGCCCCGGCGGGGGTTCCGGGAACGGGTCGGGTCACCACAGCGAGCTCACCCGCTCCCGCATGAAGCGCCCCACCAGCCGGCCCATGCCCTCGGCGAGGGTGGCCTCCAGGGCGTCGAGGAACCGTTCGCACTCCTCGCGACCGGCCACCAGCGGCGGGCTGACCACCAGGGGACTGCGGCCGTTGAGGGTGTAGTAGGCGTAGATGTCGTGCTTGCGGTAGAGGGTGTCGATCACCGCCGCGGTGATGATCTTCGTGCGCAGCAGCGGGTCCTTGGCGGGGCCGCCGACCGGCAGCTTTCCGACCAGATCCAGCATCCTCGGCCCGCCGGACAGGAAGACCCCGTGCAGGGCGCCCGCGCCCGCCACATCGGCCACGATGTCCGGGTAGGTCTTGCGGATGCGCTCCAGGCCCGGCGTCAGCACCTCCTCGATGGCCCTGGCCCGGGCGGGGAAGTCCTCCTCGACCGCGACGGCGATCGCCTCGATCGCGGTGGCGGTCTCCTCCCCGAAGCCGTAGTAGGTGGTGCTGGTGCTCTGCATCATGGCGTCCGTCATGTTGTCGTACGCCTTGCGGAAGAGCGCGTCACGGGCCACGAACGCCGAGATCGAGGACTTGCCGCCCCCGAAGGACTTCGAGGTGGTGACCACGTCGGGGATCAGCCCCTCGTAGCGGGTGAAGTGGAACATGCTCCCGGTCTTGCCCCAGCCGGTGTAGATCTCGTCGAAGATCAGCACGATGTCCTCGGCGGCGCACAACTCGCGCACCCCGCGCAGGAACTCCTCCGAGCACCACCGCATGGTGGAGGCGCTGAACGGTTCGATCAGCAGCGCGTAGACGTCGCTGCGCCCCCGCGCGTCCCGCGCCTCGGCCAACACCTCGCGCACCGAGTCCAGGTCGTCGTACCGGAAGGTGCGGATGCCCGGGATGGTGGGGAAGTCGAAGTGGTTCTGCGCGCTGCCGGTCAGACCCCCCGAGCCCAGCAGCTTGCCGTGGAAGGCGATGTCGGAGCGCAGCACCTGCCGGCGGCTGCCGCCGTGGTACTTGTACGCCAGCTTCACCGCCCCCTCGACCGCCTCGGCACCGGAGTTGGGCAGGAACGACCGGTTGAGGTCACCGGGCAGCACCTGCGCGAGGTTGTGGCCCAGCGCCGCCAGGTAGGGCGAGAAGTAGGTCTTGTGGACCTCCATCCGCCGCCGCTCCTGGAAGCGTTGGCGGGCCGCCAGGACGCGCGGGTGGTTGTGCCCGTGGTTCAGCACGCCCACGCCGCCGGTGAAGTCCAGGATCCGTCGGCCGTCCCGGGTGTGGATGTAGGCGCCCTCGGCGCGGTCCACCAGCTCCCGGCCGAAACCGAAGGAGGTCATCAGCCGGACCTGGCTCTTGTTGATGTACGTGCGGTACAGGTCGTGGACGGTCTCGACGTCCATTGCCTCGGCCTCGTCGAGGCCGATCAGGTGTGCCATCGGTGTCTCCCATGCGAGGTCCTCGTCGAACCCCGCGTCCCGGGGAGGGACGCGGTGCGACGGAGTGATCGCCGGCCGGAGTGCGCCGGGCGCTGAGGACCCCGGCGTGCCCGCCGGAGGTCCGTGGACCACACGGTGGCACGCGGGCGGGAGGCGGCACGAGGCGTGATCGGCGTCCGGTGACGGCCCGGCCGGAAGTGGACAGCGGGGGACCGGAGGCCGACGGGGACGGGCGGGCGTCCCCGGCCCGTGGACCGGTGGACCGGTGGGGACGGCGGAAGAGTTGAGG
>NZ_VKHS01000687.1 GCF_014141525.1 Streptomyces calidiresistens | reverse complement strand
GCCCCCGCCGGTGCGCCCGGCACCCGCTTCCTGTTCCGGATGGCCGACCCGCTGACCGCGGCCGAGCAGGGCGGCGGGATGTTGCGCCGCGCCGCCGTCGACGCCCGCGCCGCCGCGGCGGAGGCCGACGGCACCGAGCGGGTCCGGCTGGAGCGGGCGGCGGACGACGCCGAACGTGCCGCCGAGGCGGCCGACCGGCGGGCCGAACGGCTCGCCGACGAGGCCGCCGCCGCGGTCCGGGTGAAGGAGGGGACGCCGCTGCGGCTGCGCTTCGTGCTGCCGGAGGCCGACACGGGACCCGCCCGGGATCGCGGGATCGACGAACTCCACGGCGTGGCGGACCTGATCACCGAAGCCCTCACCGAGGTGGGGGTGCTGGTGGACCGGGTGGAGGTGCCGGCCGAGACCTACCTCACGGAGCGGATTCCCTCCGGGAACTTCGACCTGGCGCTGTACTCGTGGCCGGTCACGCCGTTCCCGGCGACCGACGCCCCTCCGGTGTACGCGAAGCCGCAGGCCGTTCCGGGGGGTGAGGTCTTCATCCGGCAGAACTACAGCCGGGTGGGCACCGACCACATCGACCAGCTGCTGGAGGAGGCCGCCACGGAGCCGGACGACGGCCGCCGCGCCGAGTTGCTGCACCGCGCCGACCTGCGGATCTGGGCGGCGGCGGGATCGATTCCGCTGTACCAGCGGCCGGAGCTGGTGGCCGCCGAGCGGGACCTGGCCAATGTGGGCGCCTTCGGGCTGGCCACCCCGCGCCCGCAGGACTTCGGCCGCCGGCGCTGAGCCCGGCCCGCGCGTTCCGCCCCGCCGGCCCGGCGGGGCGGAACGCGCGGGCCGTCCCCGGGAGCGCACCGTACGATGTGGAACGGGCCGGGGCACGAGTTCGCCGGGCCACGCCACCGACTCGCCGGGGATCCACCCGCCGGGGGACAGCAGCTATCCGGGAGAAGCTCCGCCAGCCATGCCCACGCGCCACGACATCCGCAACGTCGCCATCGTCGCCCACGTCGACCACGGCAAGACGACCCTGGTCGACGCCATGCTCAAGCAGGCGGGGGCCTTCGCCGCCCACCAGCAGGTGGACGACCGGGTCATGGACTCCGGCGACCTCGAACGCGAGAAGGGCATCACCATTCTCGCGAAGAACACCGCCGTGCGATACCACCCCAAGGGGGGTGGTGACCCGGTGGTCATCAACATCATCGACACCCCCGGCCACGCCGACTTCGGCGGCGAGGTGGAGCGCGGCCTGTCGATGGTGGACGCCGTGGTCCTGTTGGTGGACGCCTCGGAGGGGCCGCTGCCCCAGACCCGGTTCGTGCTGCGCAAGGCGCTGCAGGCCCGGCTGCCGGTGATCCTGTGCGTCAACAAGACGGACCGGCCCGACGCCCGCATCTCCGAGGTGCTGAACGAGACCTACGACCTGTTCCTGGACCTGGACGCGGACGAGGAGCAGATCGAGTTCCCGATCGTCTACGCCTGCGCCCGGGACGGCGTCGCCTCCCTCACCCAGCCGGCCGACGGCACGGTGCCGGCGGACAGCGACAACCTGGAGCCGCTCTTCTCCACCCTGCTGGAGTCGGTCCCGGCGCCGGTGTACGACGAACAGGCCCCGCTCCAGGCGCACGTCACCAACCTGGACGCGGACAACTTCCTCGGCCGGATCGCGCTGTGCCGCATCCAGCAGGGCGAGCTGCGCAAGGGACAGACGGTGGCGTGGATGCGCCGCGACGGCTCGGTGCAGAGCGTGCGGATCACCGAGCTGCTGATGACCGACGCGCTCACCCGCAAGCCGGCGGAGAAGGCCGGTCCCGGTGACATCTGCGCGGTGGCGGGCATCCCGGACATCATGATCGGCGAGACGCTCGCCGACCCGGAGAACCCGGTCGCACTGCCCCTGATCCAGGTGGACGAGCCGGCCATCTCGATGACGATCGGCACCAACACCTCCCCCCTGGTCGGCAAGGGCGGCAAGGGGCACAAGGTGACCGCGCGGCTGGTGAAGGACCGCCTGGACCGGGAGCTGATCGGCAACGTCTCGCTGCGGGTGCTGCCGACCGAGCGGCCGGACGCCTGGGAGGTGCAGGGACGCGGGGAACTGGCGCTGGCCATCCTGGTGGAGACGATGCGCCGGGAGGGCTTCGAGCTGACGGTCGGTCGTCCCGAGGTGGTGACCCGGGAGATCGACGGCCGGGTGCACGAGCCGGTGGAGCGGATGACCATCGACGTGCCCGAGGAGCACCTGGGCGCGGTGACCCAGCTGATGGCGAGCCGCAAGGGCCGCATGGAGACGATGACCAACCACGGCTCGGGTTGGGTGCGGATGGAGTTCCTGGTGCCCTCCCGGGGGCTGATCGGGTTCCGCACCGAGTTCCTGACCGAGACCCGGGGCACCGGCATCGCGCACGGCATCTTCGAGCGCTACGAGCCGTGGGTGGGCGAGTTGCGGACCCGCAACAGCGGCTCCCTGGTGGCGGACCGGCCGGGTCCGGCCACGCCGTACGCGATGCTCAACCTCCAGGAGCGGGGCGTGATCTTCGTGGAGCCCGGCACCGAGGTGTACGAGGGCATGATCGTCGGTGAGAACTCCCGCTCCGACGACATGGACGTGAACATCACCAAGGAGAAGAAGCTCACCAACATGCGGGCGGCCTCCGCCGACACCACGGAGAACCTGGTGCCTCCGCGCAAGCTCTCGCTGGAGCAGTCGCTGGAGTTCTGCCGGGAGGACGAGTGCGTGGAGGTCACGCCGAGCGAGGTACGCATCCGCAAGGTGGTGCTCGACCAGCGGCAACGGGCCCGGGCGGCCTCGCGCGCCAAGCACGCCTGATCCTTCGCGATTCGCTCGCGGGAACATTCGCGGCGGCCCGGCACCGGTTCTCCGGTGCCGGGCCGCCGGCCGTTCCGGGCTCTTCCGCCGCCTCCCCGACC
>NZ_VKHS01000686.1 GCF_014141525.1 Streptomyces calidiresistens | reverse complement strand
GGGCGGGGTCTCCGGGCCCGCCGGCGGGGCTCAGCGGCGCCGGCGGCGGGCGCGGCGCACCAGGGCGGCGGTGCCCACCAGGGCGACCGTCGCGCCGGCGGCCCCCAGGGTGGTCGCCGCGTCCTTGCGCCCCAGGCGGCGGCCGGCCACCGCGTGCCGCCCGGCGGTCTCCTCGAGCAGGGCCGCGAGCGCCTCCTCGTTGCTCCACGCCGGCCGCCACCCCGCCTCGTAGAGCCGACCCGTGCCCACCACCCAGGGGTGCATGGTGTACGCCAGGTCGGCCGCCGGCGAGGGGGTCAGCCCCAGGCGGTGCAGGCGGGTGGCCGCGCCGAGCGCCAGGGTCGAGGGCAGCTCCATGCGGCGGATGCCGGACAGTTCCTCCACCTGCTCGTGCTCCAGCCAGCCGTCGCACCCCACCGCCAGGGGGCCGCCCGGGTCGCGACGCACCACCAGTTCCAGCGCGGTCACCAGGTCCTCGACGTGGCAGAACTGCCAACGGGGCCGGGAGCCGGCCACCAGCAGCAGCCGGGGCGACTCGAAGTACCGCGTCAGCGCGGTGTCCGCGCCGATTCCCACCACGGCGGCCGGTCGGACCACGGTGACGTTCAGACCGGGATGGGCGCGCGGGGCGCGTTCGGCCAGCGCCTCGATCTCCAGCAGGTCGCCGACCCCACTGGCGTCCGCGGAGGCCCGGAGCGCGGCGTCCTCCGACAGGGGGACGTCGTTGTCCGGGAGCGCGCCGTAGACCATCGTCGAGGTGCACAGCACCACCCGGCGCACCCCCATGGCCGCGGCGGCGGTCAGCACCGCCCGGGTGCCGCCGACGTTGAGGGCGGTGCGGGCCCCGGGGTCGGTCTCCAGGTCGAGATCGACGGCCGGGTGCACCACGACGTCCACCGGACGGCCGTCCGGGCGGAAGGGCTCGGCCAGGGCGGGATCCCGGATGTCCATCAGGTGCCACTCGGCGTCCCCGGCACCCTCGAACGTGCCCCGTCGCTCGTCCACCGCGATCACCCGGACGGGCGGTGAGGACTCCAGCAGACGTCGGGTGAGCAGGGCGCCGGCACCGCGGGCCGCCCCCGTGACGGCCACGGTCAACGCGGCCGGCCGATCGTTTCGCGCTCCGCGAACGGAGGGCTCCGGGGAACTCACAGGACGTCTCCAGCGGTTGTCTCGGTACGGGATGCGCACCCCCCATCCTGCACGAGGGACATTTACGCTGGAGGATCACGACCCGACTCGGTGCGCCGTGTCGGGATCGGGCCGGTTCCGCCGGGCCCGGTCCCCGGGCGCGCCGGGCCGACCGGCCGGAGCGCACCGGGCGCGTCGACCGGACCGACCGCCCCGTCCCCGCCGGCCGCTCGCCCGCCCCCGGGCGACGTCCGCACCATCGAGACCATCGAGCCGCACAACCGAGGATTGCCGAGGATTCCCGTGAGCGATACCCCATTCGGATTCGGTCTCCCCCGGGAGCCGGAGGACGGCGATTCCGGAAAGAACCAGGGCGGGGGCCGGGACAAGGGCCCCGACCCGGCGGACAATCCGCTGGCGGCGATGTTCGGCGCGCTGGGCGGCGGCAACCCGGGCGACCTGGGCGCGGCCTTCCAGCAGCTCGGGCAGCTGCTCTCCTCCGACGACGGCCCGGTCAACTGGGAACTGGCCCGCAACGTGGCCCGGCAGACCGTCGCCGCCGGCGCGCCCGACGGCTCGCGGGACAGCAGCGTCGGTGCCGCCGAGCGGGCCGCCGTGGGCGAGGCGCTGCGCCTGGCCGAGCTGTGGCTGGACGAGGTGACGGCGCTGCCCTCGGGCGCGACCTCGGCGGTGGCCTGGAGCCGCGCGGAGTGGGTGGAGGCCACCCTTCCGGTGTGGCGGGAGCTGGTGGACCCGGTCGCCGAGCGGGTGGGCGGCGCGATGGGCGAGGTGCTGCCGGAGGAGATGCGGGCCATGGCCGGCCCGCTGCTGGGCATGATGCGCTCGATGGGCGGTGCCATGTTCGGCACCCAGATCGGCCAGGCGGTCGGTGTGCTGGCCGGCGAGGTCGTCGGCTCCAGCGACATCGGCCTGCCGCTGGGACCGGCCGGGAAGGCGGCGCTGCTGCCGGGCAACATCGGCCGCTTCGGCGAGGGACTGGGGGTGCCCGCCGACGAGGTGCGGCTGTACCTGGCGCTGCGCGAGGCCGCCCACCACCGTCTCTTCGAGCACGTGCCGTGGCTGCGCGGCCACCTGTTCGGCGCGGTGGAGGGCTACGCCCGGGGCATCCGGGTGGACACCGGGAAGCTGGAGGACCTCGTCGGGGGGATCGACCCCTCCCGTCCCGAGGAGATCCAGGAGAAGCTCCAGCAGGGCATGTTCCAGCCGGAGGACACCCCCGAACAGCGCGCCGCGCTGGCCCGGTTGGAGACCGCCCTGGCCCTGGTCGAGGGGTGGGTGGACGCGGTCGTGCACGCCGCCGCCCAGCCGCACCTGCCCTCGGCGGGGGCGCTGCGCGAGACGCTGCGCCGGCGTCGGGCGAGCGGTGGGCCGGCGGAGCAGACCTTCGCGACCCTGATCGGTCTGGAGCTGCGCCCGCGCCGGCTGCGGGACGCCTCCCGGCTGTGGGCCTCGCTCACCGACGCGCGCGGTTACCAGGGCCGCGACCTGCTGTGGTCGCATCCGGACATGCTGCCGACCGCCGGGGACCTCGACGACCCGGACGGGTTCGTCCACCGCGAGCAGCCGGACTTCTCCGAGCTGGACCGTCTGCTGGGGGACGCCGCCGACGAGGGGAAGCCCGGCGGGTCCGGGGAGAAGGACGGGAACACCGGCGACGGGCCGGAGGGGGAACGGGGACGTCCGGAGTGACGACGGTCGAGGACCACCGGGGAGCCGGGGGGACCGGTTCCCCGAAGGGCTCCGGCGCCCCCCTGGACGGCGGGGAGGGCGGGGAAGGCGGGGACC
>NZ_VKHS01000685.1 GCF_014141525.1 Streptomyces calidiresistens | reverse complement strand
CGTCCCCACCGGCCCGCCCGACCCACCTGCCTGACCCCGGAAGGCAAGCGATGAAACGCCATCTCGTCTCGGCCGCCGACCTCTCGCGCGACGACGCGGTCCTGATCCTCGACACCGCCGAGGAACTCGCCCGTCTCGCCGACCGCCCCGTCAAGAAGCTGCCCACCCTCCGCGGCCGCACGGTGGTCAACCTCTTCTTCGAGGACTCCACCCGCACCCGCATCTCCTTCGAGGCCGCCGCCAAGCGCCTGTCCGCCGACGTGATCAACTTCTCGGCCAAGGGCTCCTCGGTCTCCAAGGGGGAGTCGCTCAAGGACACCGCGCTCACCCTCCAGGCCATGGGCGCGGACGCGGTCGTCATCCGGCACCACGCCTCGGGCGCCCCGCACCGGCTGGCCCGCTCCGAGTGGCTGGGCGGCAGCGTGGTCAACGCCGGTGACGGCACCCACGAGCACCCCACCCAGGCGCTGCTGGACGCCTTCACCCTGCGGCGGCGACTGGTGGGCACCGGGGCCCGGGGCGCCGGTGCCGACCTGGCCGGCCGGCGGGTCACCGTCGTCGGCGACATCCTGCACAGCCGGGTGGCCCGCTCCGGGGTGCGGCTGCTGCACACCCTGGGTGCCGAGGTCACCCTGGTGGCGCCGCCCACCCTCATCCCCGTCGGGGTCGGGAGCTGGCCCTGCGCCGTCTCCTACGACCTGGACGCCGTGCTCCCCAAGAGCGACGCCGTGATGATGCTGCGCGTCCAGCGGGAGCGGATGAACGCCGCCTTCTTCCCCACCGAGCGCGAGTACTCCCGCCGATACGGCCTGAACGGCGACCGGATGGCCCGGATGCCGGAGCACGCGGTGGTCATGCACCCGGGTCCCATGAACCGGGGCATGGAGATCACCGCCGAGGTCGCCGACTCCCCCCGGTGCACCGCCGTGGAGCAGGTCACCAACGGCGTCAGCATCCGGATGGCCGTCCTGTACCTGCTGCTGGGCGGCGCGTCCCCCGGGAGTGTCCCCGCAGTCCCCGCCGTTCCCGCCGCCCCCGCCCTTCCCGAGGAGAACCAGTGACCACCGGCAAGACCCTGATCCGCGGCGCCCGCCCGCTCGGCGCCGACCCCGTGGACATCCTCCTGGCGGACGGGACGATCGCCGCCGTCGGGGCGGATCCCAACGGTCCCGACGCCGCCGGGGCGGAGATCGTCGAGGCGAACGGCGCCGTCCTGCTGCCGGGTCTGGTCGATCTCCACACCCACCTGCGCGAGCCCGGTCGCGAGGACTCCGAGACGGTCCTGACCGGCACCCGGGCCGCGGCCCGGGGCGGCTTCACCGCCGTCCACGCCATGGCCAACACCTTCCCCGTGGCCGACACCGCCGGCGTGGTGGAGCAGGTGTGGCGGCTGGGCCGCTCCTCGGGCTACTGCGACGTCCAGCCGGTCGGCGCGGTCACGGTGGGCCTGGAGGGCAAGCAGCTCGCCGAACTGGGCGCGATGCACGAGTCCGCCGCCGGCGTCCGGGTCTTCTCCGACGACGGCAAGTGCGTGGACGACGCGGTGATCATGCGTCGGGCGCTGGAGTACGTGAAGGCCTTCGACGGCGTGATCGCCCAGCACGCCCAGGAGCCCCGGCTGACCGAGGGCGCCCAGATGAACGAGGGCACCGTCTCCGCCGAGTTGGGACTGGGCGGCTGGCCCGCCGTCGCGGAGGAGTCGATCATCGCCCGGGACGTGCTGCTCGCCGCGCACGTCGACTCCCGGGTGCACATCTGCCACCTGTCCACGGCGGGCTCGGTGGAGATCGTGCGCTGGGCCAAGTCCAAGGGCTGGCGGGTCACCGCCGAGGTCACCCCGCACCACCTGCTGCTCACCGACGAACTGGTGCGCTCCTACGACCCGGTCTACAAGGTCAATCCGCCGCTGCGCACCGAGCGGGACGTGCGCGCCCTGCGCGAGGCGCTGGCCGACGGCACCATCGACTGCGTGGCCACCGACCACGCCCCCCACCCGCACGAGGACAAGGACTGCGAGTGGCCCGCCGCGGCCATGGGCATGGTGGGCCTGGAGACCGCGCTGTCGGTGGTCCAGCACACCATGGTGGACACCGGGCTGCTGGACTGGGCCGGGGTCGCGGAGCGGATGTCCCACCGGCCCGCCGGGATCGGCCGCCTGGCCGGACACGGCCGGCCCATCGCCCCCGGCGAGCCCGCCAACCTGGTCCTCTTCGACCCCGACCACCGCGCGGTGGTGGACCCCGGGTCCTTCGCCTCCCGCAGCCGCAACACCCCCTACCGCGGGCTGGAGCTGCCGGGCCGGGTCCGGTACACCTTCCTGCGCGGCCGGGCCACCGTCGTGGAGGGGGAGCCCGCGTGAGCATCCCCTTCGAGTCCCTCGTCCCCCCGGGCGCCCTCGCGGTGGAGCGCCCCGAGATCCACTGGCCCGGGTACATCTCCTGGACCATCGGCATGCTGCTGGTCGTGGTCCTGCTCTACTGGCTGATGAGTCGGGGATGGGCCCGCCGCGGCTCCTTCCACTCCGACCTGCCCGAGTTGCCGGTGGACCCCGCCCCCGACGCCCCGGCCCGCATGGTGCTGAGGGGCCGTTACTTCGGTTCCACCACCACCGAGCAGTGGCTGGACCGCATCGTCACCCGGGGCCTGGGCACCCGCAGCACGGCGGAACTGACCCTCACCGACCACGGGGTGCGCGTGGTGCGCCCCGGCGCGCGGGACTTCTTCGTCCCCGCCGACCGGCTGATCGGGGCCCGGCTCGACCGGGGGATCGCCGGCAAGGTGCTCACCGACGGCGGCCTGCTGGTCCTCACCTGGCGCCACGGGGAGCGGGTCCTGGACTCCGGGTTCCGCTCCGACCGCGCCGAGGAGCACCGTGCGTGGCTGGAGGCGGTCAACCGCACGGCCGCCGAGGCCGCGGAGGGCGGACGCCCTGCCGCCCCGACCCC
>NZ_VKHS01000684.1 GCF_014141525.1 Streptomyces calidiresistens | reverse complement strand
CACCGCACCCCCGCCCGCCCGGGCGGGTACGGGTACGGGTACGCCGGCGGGTACGGGTGCGTACCCGCACCCGTCGGGGGGCGTGCCGGCGGGCCCGCGGCGCGGGGGACGGGCCGGGGACACACCGGGAACGGGCCGGGAACGGGCTGGGGACGGAACGGTGACGGGGGCCGGTCGGGACCGTCCGCCGACGACCGGGCGATGACCGGAGCGGAACGGATCGGATCGCGGAACGTCGGGTTCCGCTCCCCCTCCCGCTTCCGGGGGGCCCGGTGACTCACGAAACCGTCCCGGGATTCCTATGATGGGGCGCACGGCACCGGGAACCGCCACGTCCGGGCGGTGACCGGTGGAGGTGGCGCGCGACGGGTGGAGGGGTCGATGACTCAGGGGGCCGGCCAGGAGCCCGCGACGACGTGGGAGACGACCCCGGGCGTCGGGGTGCCGACGGCGACCGTGGCCCCGCCGCCGGCGGAGGTCGCGGCCCCGCCCGGGGACGCCCCCGCCGGGACGCGCCCACCGCACCCCGTCGAGCCGGTCGGGCCCGCCCCCGGGGCGGAGCCCGTCGCCGCGAGCGGCACCGAGGAGGGCACCGGCCCGCTGTGGGTGGTCGGTGACGTGCACGGCTACCTCGACGAGTTGCGCGCCGCGCTGCGCGAGGTCGGGCTGATCGACGCGGAGGACGCCTGGTCGGGCGGGACCGCCCGGTTGTGGTTCCTCGGCGACTTCACCGACCGGGGGCCGGACGGCATCGGCGTCATCGACCTGGTGATGCGGCTGTCCGCCGAGGCCGCCGCCGCGGGCGGGTACTGCAAGGCGCTGCTGGGCAACCACGAGGTGCTGCTGCTGGGCGCGCACCGCTTCGGCGACACCCCGGTGGACTCCGGCGCCGGCACCGCCTCCTTCCGCGCCGCCTGGATGCTCAACGGGGGTCAGGCCGCCGACATGGAGCGCCTGCGCGACCACCACGTGCAGTGGATGTCGCGGCTGGACTCCCTCGCCGTGGTCGACGGACACCTCCTGCTGCACTCCGACACCACCGCCTACCTGGACCGGGGGGCCACGCCGGAGGACGCCAACGAGGCGATCAAGCAGGTCCTGCAGCGTCAGGACCCGGACGAGACCTGGGCGTTGTTCCGCGACTTCACCCGACGGTTCGCCTTCCGGGACGAGGGCGGCGCGCAGGCCGCCCGCGAGATGCTGGCGGCCTACGGCGGGGACCGCGTGGTGCACGGCCACAGCCCGATCCCCTACCTCACCGGCGAGGAGCCCGTGCCGGAACCGGCGGACGCCGGCGCCGCCCCCCGCCCGCGCCTGCCGCACGTGTACGCGGAGGATCTGGCCATCGCGATGGACGGCGGCGTGACGATGGACGGCCCGCTGCTCGTCGTCCGCCTTCCCCTGGAGGGCTGATCGGCCCGGGCGGGCCGGGGGGCGGGGTCGAGCCCCCGGCGCGCGGTGCCCGGCGCGCGCTCCGGTCGGGTCGGATCGTTCGCCCGTCCGGATGCCGCCGGGGCCCGGGCGGGTTTTCGCCCGCGGGGAGCCGGGGAAGCCTCCGGCACGCCTTCGGGTACCTCCCGGCCGGCCCGAATTCGTCCCCCTCCGCTTCCCCTCCACCCGGCTCCTCCCCACGGGAACGGCTTTCCCCCGCTTCCCGCGTGGTGGTGTCGTGGTGGTCCGGAGTGCGGTGGAGCGCGTCCGGCCGGGGGAGAACCCGGGCGCGAACGGACCGTCGGTTCGGGGAATATCCGAAAAGCGGGGCCGTTGAACGGAGTTCATCGCGCCATTCCCTGTGCCGAAAGGGCGAACCGCTTTACGATATCGGTCCTGCCCACAAGCTCTCCGCCCGTTCCCGGCGGCCCGGTCGGCAGTCTCGGCCCAACGGAGCACTGGGGGAACCCACATGAACACCGCACGTCATCTTCTACCGGAGGATCGTCCCGAGTTCGAACGCCTGCTGGACGAAGCACTCCGCCGGACCCACCCCGGGGCCGGCGATCCCTCGATCGGAACACGCGGCCCCGGCCGGGTGGACGTCGAGAACCTGCGCCGCACGGCGCGGGACGCCGCCCCCCTGATCACCGCCGTGGCCGCGGTCGAGTACGGACGTCTGCTCGACGCCCGCGCCCGGGGCGCCGCGGCCCGCCCGGCGGACGGAGCCCCGCCGACCCCCTCGGGCGCTCGGTCCGGGGCGAACGAGGGGACCACCGGTGCCGGCCTGGGCGCCGTGGTCTCGGTGCTGCTCCCGCTCCTGGCCGGAATCGCGGCGGCGATCTTTCTCACCCTCGGCCACGTGCTGGGATTGATGGATCCGGAACCCGCCGCGGCGGGAACGATCCGGGCCGCCGGATGGTTCTTCCTCGTCCTCATGGGGCTGGGAATTCTGGTCGCCGGAACGGAATTGTTGATCACCGCGCTGCGCCACGGTTCCGGTCGGTCGGAAACCGGGGCGGGTGGCGCGGAATCACGCCCCCGGGAGGAGGAATCGGAGGAGGTGACCCGGGCCCGGGACGCCTGGGAGGAGGCCCTCCTGGAGCGCGGGCTGTTGCCCTTCCTCCGGGACACGGCGGAGGAGTCGCCCGCGACGACCGATCCCTCGGACCCGTCCGGTCCCGGCGCGCCGCCGGCCCGTCGGGAGGGCCCGGGGGGCCGCACCCCGCGCCTGTCCTACAGCAGTCCCGGGTTCGCCGGCCCCAACGAGGGACGGACCGGGCGCGAGCGGGGCCGGGGCTACGACTCCCCGGGATACGACCACCCGGGGTTCAGCAGTCCCCGCTTCACCGGCCCGTCCGAGGGCGGTGCCGGCGCTGGCGGTGACCTCGTCGTCGGGGTTGGCGCCGGCCTTGGCGGCCTCGGCCGCGGCGGTCTGGGCCTGCGGGCGCCCTCGGCGGGGTCCTCCACCGACTCCTCCGGCGACCGGATGCTCTCCGTCCAACCCGAGGATCCGG
>NZ_VKHS01000683.1 GCF_014141525.1 Streptomyces calidiresistens | reverse complement strand
GGACCGGCCGTGGTGGGGCGCGGGGTCGCCCGGGTTCTTCCTAAGGTGGGGGACATGGTGGAGGAACCACGATCCGGGCGCCTGGCCGCCTGGGGCAACGCGCTGTTGGCGGGAACCGTGTCGCCCGACGAGGCGGTGCGCGAGGTGACGGACGGTGACGACGTGCACCGGGTGATCGGGCTGCCGGGGGAGGACGGTCCGGTGGGCCTGAGCCTCGCCCTGGGCCGGCTGCGGGCGCTGGGCGCCCGGGGGTTGCGGGTCGCGCTGCCGGCTCCGGGGCACCCGTTGGGGCTGAGTGGTCCGGCGGAGTTCAACGCGGCGGCGCTGGAGGCGGGTGAGGCGGTGATCGCGGAGGGTCCGGCGCTGGGATGGATTCCGGTGGTCACCAGGGCCGGGCCGGGCGCCGGCACCGCCGCGGACCGGCACGTCTCGGTGGAGTGGAGGTGTGCCCCGGTGCGGCGGGCGCCGCCCGCCGACGTTCCCTCGCTGGGGGAGGCGGAGCGGGAACTGGCCGAGGCGCTGCGCGCCGCGACGGAGGCGCTGACGCGGATGGGGGTGGCGGGCGCGGGGCCGACCGCCCGGGCGGAGCTGTCGGCCTACCGGGCCCGGGCGGAGAGCGCGGGCCGGGTCCTGGCGCCCGGGTACCCGCCCCGGGCCGCGCGGGTGCTGGAGCTGGCCCGCCGGGTGGGTCTGTTGGTGGGAATCGCGAACGCGTCGGGGGAACACGGCGCCGCGGTGAGCGCGGGCGAGATCGCGGCACGGGACGCGGTGCTGCGCCCGGTGGAGCGGACGGCACGACGCGCCAGGGTCGCGGCCTACAACGCCTTCGTGGAGCAGGGCGGGCCGGTGGTTCCCTGAGGGGACGGGGCGGTGCCGGGGGACGTTCGGCTCACTCGGCCAGGCCGTTGCGCACCGCCCAGAGCGCGGCCTGGGTGCGGTCGGCGAGTTCGAGCTTCATGAGGATGTTGGAGACGTGCGTCTTGACCGTCTTCTCCGACAGCACGAGGGTCCGGGCGATCTCCCGGTTGGCCCGCCCCCGGGCGATCAGGGCGAGGACCTCGCGCTCCCGTTCGGTGAGCGTGCCCGAGCGCCCCGACCTGCCCTCGGTGTCGCTGCTCAGCAGGGCCCGGGCGATCTCCGGTTCGAGGAGGACGTGTCCGGCGTGCACGGAGCGGATCGCCGCGGCCAGGGCGTCGGGGTCGATGTCCTTGTGCAGGTAGCCGCCGGCCCCGGCGCGCAGGGCCGGGACGACGCTGCGGCGCTCGGTGAAGCTGGTGACGACCAGCACCCGGGTGTCGGGCTCGGCGCCCAGGGCGCGCAGGGCCTCCAGTCCGTCGGTGCCGGGCATCTTGAGGTCCAGCAGGACCACGTCGGGGCGCAGTTCGCGGGTGCGTTCGACGGCTTCGGCGCCGTCGGCGGCCTCCCCGACGACCTCGATGTCCTCCTGGATCTCCAGGAAGGTCCGCAGCCCCCGGCGCACGACCCGGTGGTCGTCCGCCACCAGGACCCGGATGGGTGCGGCGGGGTCAGCCACGTGGCACCTCCATCTCGACGACGGTTCCCCGGCCGGGTGCCGAGGTGATGTTCAGGTTGCCGCCCACGGCCTGCGCGCGGTCGCGCATGGAGACCAGGCCCAGACGCCGCCCGGCGCGCCGCACGGAGTCGGGGTCGAACCCGATGCCGTCGTCGACCACCCGCAGAACGGTGCGGGCGCCCCGCCGGTCGAGGGTGACGTCCACGCGGGTCGGGCTCGCGTGGCGCAGGGCGTTGTGGAGGGCTTCGCGGGCGACCTGCAGCAGCGCCTCCTCCCGGTCGGGCCCCGGGGAGCCGGGCTCGCGGCACGTGAAGGCGACCCGGGCCGGGTGCGCCCGGTCCAGCACCCGGGTCTCGGCGTCGAGGACGGCGGCCAGGCCGTCCTCCTCCAGCGCCGCCGGGCGCAGTTCGACGACCACCGCCCGGAGTTCGTCGGCGGCCTCGGCGGCGAGACGGGTCACCTCGGAGAGTTCGGCGGCGGCGCGGGCGGGGTCGCGGGTCAGCAGGCCGGCGGCGGCGCGCGCGGTCAGCCGCAGGGAGAAGAGTTTCTGGGCGACGGCGTCGTGCAGTTCCCGGGCGATGCGGGCGCGTTCCTCGGCGATGGACAGTTCCCGGCTGCGTTCCAGGAGGTGGGCGTTGGTCAGGGCGATCGCGGCGTGGCGGGCCAGCAGGCGCAGCAGTTCCTCGTCCTCCTCGGTGAAGGAGGTGTCGCCCCGGGTGCGGCCCCCGCCCGCTTCGGTGCCGGTGCCCTCCCGCGGGCGGGTCCGGTCGGGGAGTTTGTCGGCGAGGAAGAGGGCTCCGAGCACCCGTTCGCCGTCGAGGATGGGCATGCCGAGGAAACCGCGCATCTCCGGGTGGGCGTCGGGCCAGCCCTCGAAGCGGGGGTCGCGGCGGATGTCCGCGACGCGTTCCGGCTCGGCCTGTCGGAGCATCGCGGCGAGCAGTCCGTGTTGGCGGGGCAGGGGGCCGATGGCCCGCCATTGGCGTTCGCTCATGCCGGAGACGAGGAACTGGGCGAACCCGCCGGCTCCGTCGGGCACCCCGAGGGCCGCGTAGCGGGCGTTGAGCAGTTCCCTGGCCGAGCCGACGATCGTCTGCAGCACGTCGCGCACCTGGCGGGTGCTGTTCATCGCGAGGAGCGCGTCACTGATGGCGGCGAGGCCGGTGCCGGTTGCCATGGTTCGCACGGTACCGCCGCGGGAGGGGACGCGGATCGGTCGTGGGACGGCGAGGGCCGGGGGAACGGCCTAGGTCCCCGGTCCCGGGTCGGTGGACCACCGGGGACGGGCGATGGCCCGCCATTGGCGTTCGCTCATGCCGGAGACGAGGAACTGGGCGAACCCGCCGGCTCCGTCGGGCACCCCGAGGGCCGCGTAGCGGGCGTTGAGCAGTTCCCTGGCCGAGCCGACGATCGT
>NZ_VKHS01000682.1 GCF_014141525.1 Streptomyces calidiresistens | reverse complement strand
CCCGGAAGCGGGCTTCCTTGTCCTCTCCCTCCCGCCCCTCCACCTCCGGCGACGGCTACGACATAGCCTTCCGTGTCCTGCTCGTCGCCATGGTCATCGCCGTGCCGCTGTCCCACCTGGCCTGGCTGGGCGGCAACCTCACCGCCCACCTCACCGACACCGACGCATGGGCTCCCTACCAGCCCACCGACGCGCTGCTGCACCCCGAACGGCTCTGGCCCGGGGTCGGGGAAGTCCCCTTGCTGATCGGCACCCGCGTCATCCCGATCACCGTCCTCCTCGCGCTCGGCGCCACGGCCGCCCTCCTGTGGTCCCGCCACACCGCCAACGGGGGCGGACGAAAGAAGAAGATCACCGGCATGGCCAAGCCGAGGGACATCGAGCCACTGACGGCCAAATCGATCACCGCCAAGGCCCGCTCCCTGCGGCCGAGCCTGAAGACGGCCAGGCGCATCGCGCCCGAGGACACCGGCGTGCTGTTGGGCAACCTCCAGGGCACCCGCCACGAGGTCCGCATGGGTTACGAGGACGTCGCCGTCGCGATCATGGCCCCGCGCTCCGGGAAGACCACCTCCCTGGCCGTCCCCTCGATCCTCAACGCGCCCGGCCCGGTCCTGCTGACCTCGAACAAGGCGGCGGGCGACGCCTACACCGCGACCATCGACGCGAGGGCCCGGATGGGGAGGGTGTGGTCGATGGATCCGCAGCAGATCGCGCACGCGGACCGCCGGATGTGGTGGAACCCCCTGGCCGACGCCAGAACCCTGGACGGCGCCGGTCGGCTCGCCGGGCACTTCCTGGCCGCCTCGGTGGACGCGAACCAGCAGGGCGACTTCTGGTCCAAGGCCGGATCCAACATCCTCTCCCAACTCTTCCTCGCCGCGGCCCTCGACGCCCGTCCCATCACCGATGTGATGCGGTGGCTGGCCTTCCCCGCCGACCGCACCCCGCTGGACATCCTGCGCGACCACGACTTCACCGCTGTCGCCGCCCAGCTCAAGGGAACCGTCGAGGGCCCACCCGAGACCCGCGACGGCATCTACGAAACCGCCCGCCAGTACGCCGCAGCCCTGCTGAACAACGAGATCGCCGCCTGGGTCACCCCGCAAAGCGACGTCCCCGAGTTCCGGCCCGCCGACTTCGTCACCTCCACCGACACCCTCTACCTGCTCTCCAAGGACGGCGGAGGCGGAGCGAGCGCACTGATCGCCGCGTGCGCGGACTCCGTGATGCGGGCCGCGACCGCGCAGGCCGAGCGCGCGGGCGGGCGCCTGGACCCGCCGATGCTGGCGATCCTGGACGAGGCCGCCAACGTCTGCAAGATCAGCGACCTGCCGGACCTGTACTCCCACCTCGGCAGCCGAGGCATCATCCCGATCACCATCCTGCAGTCCTACCGCCAGGGCCAGAAGGTCTGGGGAGACGCCGGGATGGACGCCATGTGGTCCGCCTCCACCATCAAGGTCATCGGGGCGGGCATCGACGACCCCGACTTCGCCGACAAACTCTCCCGCCTCATCGGCGACCACGACGTGGAGACCACCTCCACCTCCCACTCCGAGTCCGGCAGGTCGACCTCCGTGTCCATGCGCCAGGAACGGATCCTGCCCGCCGACGCCATCCGCGCCCTGCCCAAGGGCACCGCCCTGTGCTTCGCCACCGGCCTGCGCGCCGCCATGCTCGACCTGCGCCCCTGGTACGCCGAACCCGGCGCCGAGGAGCTCTCCGCCGCTTCCGCCCGCGCCTCCAGAGCCATCACCACCCGCGCCATCGCCAAGGCCGCTCCACGTCGGGATGATTACGGACCGGCGGCCTGAAAGGGGCTGTCCCCCCTGTGTCGACCCGCCCCGAGAAAGGTGCATGGCCGCTCTTCACCCCCGGTGCCCCCACTCACAGCCCGAAAAAGCCCCTGCCCCCTCGATACCGGAACCAACAACGGCGGAACGGCAGGGCCCAGCGCCCCGATGACAGAGCAGCCCTGCAGATCGTGCGGACCGCCCTCCTGCCGTCAACTCAGCGATCCCCGGAGCAGCCGATCGAGGAGCCACGGCTCCCGGTGGCCCGCGGCTGACCCCATACGTCGGCAGCGATTTCGCCATGAAGGAGTCGAAGGATCACCCTTGCGGCCGTGACCGGCTCGGCGCCGGAAGCGACCGTATCCGCTCAGGGATAGCACCGCTCCGGGACTCCAGCGGGGCTGACGGATCATCTCCGAATAGCTCGCCGGTCCCGTACCGTCATCGGCGGCCATGGGGACCTCTCTCCTCGCGGCCCGGTGGGTTCACATTTCCGCGGTCCACACCCCCGACGGGTGATCCTCCGGTGGCAGCCACAGCCGAGGCTGCGACTCCCGATGCTGCGGGGAAGCCTGTTCCTCCCAGGGGAAACAACCGGCCGGATCGGCCCACGTCACCTGCAACAGAGAGATGGGAGGACGTCGATAGAAGCCGATGGCCCTCCCGAAGAAGGTCCGGTACCACCGCAGGTCGGCGCTCTTGAACACGACCCGACGGCCCTCCGCCACCTCCCGCCGCTCCCCCTCGTTCCCGAACCCGGCGCCGTCCACGGCCCTGTCTCCCAAGGCGTTCATCATCCGGTGCATGGTGGGGAGATCGAGCCCGAACACCGCGAACTCGGGAACGCCGTGGGTGTGGGCCAGACCGATCGTGTAGGCGAAGCCGGGAGCGACCTCGTCCCCCGCCACCATCATCACGTGCCGGCCGTACCGGCGTACGTTCTCGAGAACCGTCAGGTGGAGTTCGTCCGCTTCCTCCCGATCACCGTAGTCGTGGCACAGAACGCAGCGGCACTCGAAGGAAGCCCGGGACATGACCCGAGGCTACGGGTCACGCCCGCAGGAGACACCGGCGGGGCTCCCCGCCCTCTCCCACAAAAGGTCTCGTCGAGGGAGACAAGGAGTGTTCTCGCACCGCCCCACCACCCCCACGCTCAAAGAC
>NZ_VKHS01000681.1 GCF_014141525.1 Streptomyces calidiresistens | reverse complement strand
CCCCGACAACGCGCCACCCCGACGACGCCCCACCAGCACGCCCCAGCCCTTCCGATGGAGAGCCCGTGTCCCGCCGGATCACCTCCCGCCACCTGTTCGCCGCCTTCACCAACGCGAGCGAACGCACCCTGTACCTCTACGGCTCCGACGACGGCGTGCACTTCCACGACCTGGCCCCGGCCGCGTACACCCCGGCGAACGGCATCCTGCGCGACCCCTCCGTCATCCACCGCGCCGGCCGCTGGTGGATCGCCCACACCACCGCCTGGGAGGGCGGCACCTTCGGCATCATCTCCAGCGAGGACCGCCTGAACTGGCACCACGTCGCCGACATCGAACACGGCGTGCCCTGCCACAACACCTGGGCCCCCGAGTTCTTCACCGAGCACCCCGACGGCCGGCTGCGGATCATCGTCTCCATATCCGCCGACCAGACCTCCGCCACCGGCTTCCAGCCCTACGTGCTCACCGCCCTCGACGACACCCTCACCCGCTGGACCGACCCCGTCCCCCTGGCCGGACTCCACCCCGACGAGGCCGACCACCGCAACGGGTGGATCGACACCTGCGTCGTCCACCGCGACGGCCGCTTCCACGCCTTCGTCAAGGACGCCACCGCCGAACGCGTCGAACACGCCGTCGCCCGCCACATCACCGGCCCCTGGAACCTCCTGGACAACGCCGCCCCCGTCCCCCCGAACGGGGAACCCCTGGAGGGACAGACCGTCTTCCGCCTCGACGACGGCGGCTTCCGGATGTTCCTCGACTCCTACCTCGAGGGCCGCCACTACTGGAGCGACAGCCCGGACCTCACCCACTGGACCCCACCGCGCGAACTCCCCCGCCTGTCGGGCACCGTGCGGCACGGCTCGGTGTGGCGGGAGACCGCCGACCTCCTGCCCGGGGACACCAACCCCGTCCTCCCCGGCTACCACGCCGACCCCGCCGTCCTGCACTCCGCCGGCCGGTTCTGGATGTACCCCACCACCGACGGCATCGCCGACTGGGGCAGCACCTCATTCGGCGTCTTCTCCTCCACCGACCTCGTCCACTGGACCGACCACGGCACCGTCCTCGACCTCGCCGACGTCGACTGGGCCGAGGGCCGCGCCTGGGCACCCGCCGTGGTGGAACGCGACGGCGTCCACTGGATGTACTTCTGCGCCGACCAGCAGATCGGCGTCGCCCGCGCCGACTCCCCCACCGGGCCGTTCGTCGACGCCCTCGGCAAGCCCCTGGTCGCCCGCGACGCCTACGGCCACCAGTCCATCGACCCCGCCGTCCTGGTCTCCGCCGACGGCACCGCCCACCTCTACTTCGGCCAGGGACGCTGCCGGGCCGTGCGCCTGGGCGCCGACATGACCTCCTTCGACGGGCAGCCCGTCGACATCACCCCCGACGGGTACAACGAGGCCCCCGACGTCTTCGAACGCCAGGGCCGCTACTACCTCACCTGGTCCGAGAACGACACCCGCAGCCCCGACTACCAAGTCGCCTGGGCCGTCGCCGACCACCCCCTCGGGCCCTTCACCCGCGCCGCCACGCCGCTGCTCACCAAGGACCCCGAGCGATGGATCATGGGCACCGGCCACCAGGCCGTGGTCCGCGTCCCCGGCCGCGACGAGTGGTACCTCGCCTACCACCGCTTCGCCCGCCCCGGCGGCGACGGCACCCACCGCGAGGTGTGCCTGGACCGGCTGCGGTTCACCGTCGACGGACGCCTGCGGCCCGTCACCCCCACCCTGCGCGGCATCGACCCCATCGCCCCCGTCGGGGGGTGATGGGCGACGGGTGTGAGGGGCGGGGTGCTCCACCCCGCCCCTCTCCGCCACACCCGTCAGCCCGAGAAACGGAACCGCGCCGCCGGCTCCTCGGCCACCGCCGCCGCGACGCGCGCCCGCATCCCCGCCGTCATCGGCGGCAACCCGTCCAGCGGGAACCACCCCGCCTCGGTGTTCTCCCCGTCCGCCGGATGCGGCTCGCCCGAGACCCACCGGCAGCGGAACGTCAGGTCCAGGTACCGCGCGTGGTCCCCGTTGTCGTACACCACCGGATCGGTGACCCTCACCGAGGCCAGGCGCTCGGGCACCGCCACCACGCCCGCTTCCTCCAGCACCTCCCGGACGGCCGCGTCCGCCGGCTCCTCCCCCGGATCCACGATGCCGGTCACCGGGGTCCAGGCACCGTTGTCCGCCCGGCGCACCATCAGCGCCCGGTCCCCGTCCAGGACCACGGCCGTCACACCGGGCAACCACAGCGGGTCGTTGCCGATTTTCTCGCGCAGCGCGAGGATGAAATCCGGAGTCGCCATCGGCTCAGCCTACGGGCGCGACGGGGCCGCCCGCCCGGTCCGCCTCAGTCTTCCGGGCCCCCGCCCCGGGACCGCACGGCCTGGCCGGCCGGCTTGCGGTACTCCATGATGTGGCCGGTCGCCGGAAAGCTCTCGTTGCCCACCAGCTTGCCGCTCCTGGTCTCCACGATCGTGAAGCCGACCTTTTGGTACAAGCCGATCGCGCGCTCGTTCCCGGCCAACACCGAGGTCTCCACCCGCTCACCCGCCTGCGCCACGGCGTGCCGCAACAGCGCACCACCGGCGCCCTGCCCGTACCGGGCGGGATCCACGTAGAGCCAGGACACCTCGTCGTCCTCCAGCGCCACGAAGCCCACCACCTCCGGATCCGTACCCGAGCCGGGGCCCTCGGCGACCCAGACCCGGCCGTCGAAGAGCCCCTCGTTCTCGTAGGTCTCGGCCAGGGTGAGGAAGGCTTCCACTCCCACGGTGGCCTTCAACTCATCGAGGCGGGCCGCGTCGTGGATCCGCTCGATCGCCGCCCAGTCCTCGGACCGATAGTCCCGTATTCGCCACTCGGCGTGCCGCCGCTCCGTCGCCATGCCCGAACGATGGCCCCGACCCTCGCGGCACGCAACACGTTTATCGCCCGCGGCCACCCCCGCACC
>NZ_VKHS01000680.1 GCF_014141525.1 Streptomyces calidiresistens | reverse complement strand
CCCCCTCATCGGCCGCCCCGTCCCCCCGGTGGGGGCGGGGCCGGCCACGGCGGCTCCGAAAGCCTGCCATGCTTGTGTGCACGAACCACGGCCCCGCCCGGGGCCGGCCGCCACCGGGAACCGGCGGCGGAAGGGAGCCCGGACGTCACGGGCTCGACCACGGAGGATGTGCGAAGGATGACGGAGCAGGTGCGGTCCCTGGCCGACGAGGTGGAGGCGGCGGTGTCGGCGGCGATGGCCGAGACGCTGCCGGCCGAGCTGGCGGCGCTGGACCCGCTCGTGCGACGTTCCGACCACGCGGACTTCCAGTCGAACGTGGCGCTGTCGCTGGCCAAGCGGCTCGGCGAGAAGCCCCGCGACGTGGCCGAGCGGCTGCGCGAGCGCCTGGCCGGTGTGGAGTGGATCACCTCGGTGAAGGTCTCCGGCCCCGGCTTCCTCAACATCCACCTCTCCGACGCCGCCCTGGTGGAGCGGCTGGCCGCCCGCCTCGACGACCCCCGGCTGGGGGTGCCACGCGAGCGCTCCGGCGACGTGGCCGTGGTGGACTACTCCGCGCCGAACGTCGCCAAGGAGATGCACGTCGGACACCTGCGCTCGACGCTCATCGGCGACTCCCTGGTGCGGGTGCTGGACTTCCTGGGCACCGACGTGGTGCGGCAGAACCACATCGGCGACTGGGGCACCCAGTTCGGCATGCTGATCCAGTACCTGACCGAGCGCCCCGGGACCCGGTGGCGCATGGCCGACCTCGACGCGGCGGCCGGCGGGGAGGGCGCCGCCGAGGCGGGGGACGCCGTCTCCGCACTGGACTCGCTCTACCGCGAGGCCCGCAAGGTCTTCGACGCCGACCCCGCCTTCAAGGAGCGCGCGCAGCGCCGGGTGGTGGCCCTGCAGAGCGGTGACGAGGAGACCGTCGCCGCCTGGCGGGAGATCGTCACCGAGTCCGAGGCCGCCTTCCAGCGGATCTACGCCCGGCTGGGCGTGCTGCTCACCCTCGACGACGTGGCCGGCGAGTCCTTCTACAACGAGCGGCTGCAGTCCGTGGTGGACGAACTGCGGGAGAAGGGCATCGTCGAGAAGAGCGACGGCGCCTGGTGCGTCTTCTACGACGACATCCGCAGCCCGGAGGACAAGCCGGTGCCGATGATCGTGCAGAAGGCGGACGGCGGCTTCGGCTACGCGGCCACCGACCTGGCGGCCGTGCGGTACCGGACGCTGGAGCTGAAGGCCAACCGCCTGCTGTACGTGGTGGACGCCCGGCAGGGCCAGCACTTCGACATGCTCTTCCGCACCGCCCGCCGCGCCGGTTGGCTGACCGACGGGATCGAGGCCGTGCACGTGCGCAACGGCACGATCAACGGCCCCGACGGCCGCCCGTTCAAGACCCGGGCCGGCGGCACCGTGCGGCTGGCCGACCTGCTGGACGACGCCGAGGGCCGGGCCCGCGAGGTGGTCGCGGAGAAGAACCCGGATCTGACCGGCGAGGAGTTGGACGCCATCGCACGGGGCGCCGGGATCGCCGCCGTCAAGTACGCGGAGCTGTCCACCTCGCGGGCCAAGGACTACGTCTTCGACGTCACCCGCATGGTCTCCTTCAGCGGCCAGACGGGTGTCTACCTCCAGTACACCCACACCCGGATCGCCTCCATCCTGCGGCGGGCCGGCGAGCAGGCGTCGGCGGCGCGCTTCGACGCCTCGCTGCCGCTGGAGCGGGCCGAGCGTGAACTGGCCCTGGCGGTGGACGAGTTCGGCGCGGTGCTGAACTCGGTGGCCGAGACCCTGGAGCCGCACCGGCTGGCCGGCTGGCTCTACACCCTGGCCAAGGCGTACACCGACTTCTACGAGAACTGCCCGGTGCTGCGGGCGGACGTGCCGGAGGAGATCCGGACCAACCGCCTGGCGCTGTGCCGGCTGACCGGCGACACCCTGGCCCGGGGCCTGTCCCTGCTGGGCATCGCCGCCCCCGACCGCATGTGATCGACGGCGCGTCAGCC
Organism: Streptomyces calidiresistens; assembly: GCF_014141525.1. Taxonomy (GTDB): domain Bacteria; phylum Actinomycetota; class Actinomycetes; order Streptomycetales; family Streptomycetaceae; genus Streptomyces; species Streptomyces calidiresistens. Next base: position 967 of record NZ_VKHS01000680.1, on the reverse strand, counting down.
GAACCGGCCCACCCGGGCCACCACCTCGTCCGCGAGGTCCCGGGTGGGCCGTTCGCCGTCCAGGACCAGGGTGTCGCCGGGCAGGGAGTCCACGGCGGCGACGCACTCCGGGATCCGTTTCCGAGCCCATCGGCGGGCCGCCTCGTCGCGTTCGGGGTCGTCCGGATGGAGCACCCTGGCGTCGAGGCGGCGCTCCAACTCCCCCGCGGAGACCTTCAAGAAGAGGTGGTGGAGGGGGATGCCGGAGCGGCGCAGACCCCCGATGATCTCCTCCAGGTAAGCGGGGTTCCCCGGGGTCATGGGGACGAGGACGGGCCGGCCCGGGTACTCCTCGACCAGGCCGGCGGCCAGGGAGGTCACCTGACGGCGCCACAGGACCAGGTCCTGGAAGTTCCATGTGGGAACGGGAACGATCTCCCGCAGCACGAACCCGATCCATTCCGGGTCGAACACCAGGGCGTCGGGCAGACGGCGTCTCAGCTCCTCGGTGAGGGTGGTCTTGCCGCTGCCGAAGGCGCCGTTGATCCAGATCAGCACACGGGGCTCCCGGGGTCGGTGACGGCCGGTCGGTGGGGGCCGGAGGCCGTTCCGATCAACCCCCGGAACCGCATCGTGCCGGCCGGGGCGCCGGCCGGGGGGAAACCCGGGGCGGCCGGCCGAAATCCCGCCGGGGCGCGGCCGGCGGGGGCGAGAGGGACGCCCACGGCGAAGGCCCCGGTCCACGTGGAACCGGGGCCCTGCCGCCGCCTCCCGACCGGGGTCGGGGGACGGAACGTTGGACACCGACCCGCCAGCTCGCCTCGCGGCAAGTGGTCGCTCGAAGCGACTATGGTTGGGCCCGGGGGCATGGATCGGGCCGGTGCACACCCAGGCTAACAAACCCGGGGCCGGCGGTCTTCCCGACGCGAACACACCCGGCGTGCGCCGGCGGGAAAGCGCCGGGGGCTCCCACCACCGGTACCCCCTG
>NZ_VKHS01000068.1 GCF_014141525.1 Streptomyces calidiresistens | reverse complement strand
GGTGGAGGCGGTGGGGGGTGAGGCGCGTCACGGGACCGAGGTCCCGCGACTATCCCCGGTAGTGGATCGGGTCCTCCCCCGCGGACGCGCGGGGCGCACCGGAGGGGGTCCCGGGAGGGTCCCGGGACCACGGACCCTCCTAGTAATTGGGGTATTTGCCCGCTTTCTTCCGACTTGCCAAGAATGGCCGCTGTCCCGATCGACGCCGGACGGAACCGGCCGAGAGCAACCGGAAGCAGAGGATCCCCTTTCATGGCAGTCCACAGCACCACCACCCCGCGTTCGTTCCTGTCCCGCGCCCGTCGCACCGCCGCCGTCGGCATGGCGGGAGCCGCCGTCGCGGGCCTGGGCGTGCTGGGTGTGGCGGGCACGGCCCAGGCCGCGCCGACCACCGGGGCACAGGACACCGCCCAGCGGATGATCGACGATCCGGCCCAGTACCAGTGCTTCGCCAACATCGTGGAGCGGGAGAGCGGCTGGGACCACACCGCGACCAACCCCTCCAGCGGCGCCTACGGTCTGATGCAGGCCCTTCCCGCCGGGAAGATGGCCTCCGCCGGCTCCGACTGGCAGACCAACCCGAACACCCAGATCGAGTGGGGCCTGCAGTACATGGAGGAGCGGTACGGCAGCCCCTGTGGCGCCTGGTCCTTCTGGCAGAACAACCACTGGTACTGAGCGGTACCGGGGGTGTCCGGTGGGGCTCCGGGCGTTCCCGGCCCCCCACCGCACGGACGGCCCCCGGCCCGGTGATCACCGGGCCGGGGGCCGTCCCCGTTCGCTCCGTTCCCCCGGTCACGGGGAACGGGTCGGCGGTCAGTCCCGCATGACCTCCGGCTCGTGACGGCGCAGGAAGCGCAGCACCAGGAAGGCGCAACCGACCGAGATGACCGCCAGCATCCCCACATCGAGGATCCACACGGCCGCCTCGTGGTCCCACAACCGGTCGGTCTCGCCGCGCTGACGGTGCCCCATGAGGGTGTTGAGGTCGGCGGTGGAACCCACCCCGGCCAGGCCCCAGCGGGAGGGCATCAGCCAGGCCACCTGCTCCAGCCCCGGCTTCCCGGCCACCTGGAAGAGCACACCGGTGAAGACGAGCTGCACGACGCAGATCATCACCAGCAGCGGCATGGTCATCTCGGAGGTGCGGACGACCGAGGAGATCACCAGGCCGATCATCATCGAGGTGATGCCGAGGACCGTGATGACGATGGTCATCTCGACGGCCGGGGACTCGACGAACAGCACGCCCTGCTCGGGCAGCTCGCGCGGCGCGAAACAGATCGTGGCCAGGATGACGCCCTGGATGATCGTGACCATGCCCAGCACGATCACCTTGGACATCAGGTAGGCCGAACGGGAGAGGCCGACCGCCCGTTCCCTTTCGTAGATCACCCGTTCCTTGATGAGTTCGCGCACGGCGTTGGCCGATCCGGCGAAACACATGCCGATCACGACGATCAGCAGGATGATGCCCGCGTCCCCGTTGGTCCGCCCCCGTTCCAGCGGGCCGTAGCCCAGGCCGTGCGGGGCCGGGATCACCGTGCTGACCAGCCCGAGGATGACCGGCAGGGCGAGGGTGAGCGCCATGAAGCCCTTGTCCGAGGCGATCACCGCCAGGTACCGGCGCACCAGGGTCCACACCTGGGCCCCCCAGCTCTGGGCCTTCTGTTGCGCGGCCCGCAGGGGCGGGAGGTGGGCGGGGCGGGCGAGGTCGGCGTCCGCCTCGGCCGCGTACATCCGGTAGTGCTGCGAGCCGCGCCAGCGCCCCATCCAGTCGTGGTCGCGGTAGTTCTCGAAGGCGGAGAAGACATCCGCCCAGGAGTCGTACCCGAAGAAGTTCAACGCCTCGTCCGGCGGACCGAAGTAGGCGACCCCGCCGCCCGGGGCCATCACCAGCACCCGGTCGCACAGCCCCAGCTCGGCCACCGAGTGGGTGACCACCAGGACCGTGCGGCCGTCGTCGGCCAGCCGGCGCAACAGCTGCATGACGTCGCGGTCCATGCCCGGGTCCAGGCCGGAGGTGGGTTCGTCGAGGAAGATCAGCGAGGGCTTGGTCAACAGCTCCAGCGCCACCGAGACGCGCTTGCGCTGGCCGCCGGAGAGCTGGTTGATGCGCTTGTCCGCGTGGTGGTCGAGCTTGAGCTCGGCCAGCACCTCCTCCACCCGGGCGTTCCGTTCCGCCCGGCCGACGTCGCCGGGGAAGCGGAGTTCGGCGGCCAGCCGCAGCGCCTGCCGCACCGGCAGCGCGGTGTGCAGGATGTCGTCCTGCGGCACCAGGCCGATGCGGTGCCGCAGCTCGGCGAAGTGGGTGTAGAGGTTGCGGTGGTCGTACAGCACCTCGCCGTGGGTCGCGGGCCGGTAACCGGTCAGCGCCCGCAGCAGGGTGGACTTGCCGGACCCGGAGGGGCCGATCACCCCGACCAACGACTTCTCCGGCACCCCGAAGGAGACGTCGTTGAGGATGGTCAGGGCGCCGTCGTTGACCTGCACCGTGAGGTGCCGGGCGGAGAAGGAGACCTCACCGGTGTCGACGAACTCCTCCAGCCGGTCGCCGACCAGGCGGAAGGTGGAGTGACCGATACCGATGGTGTCGGACGGGTTGATCAGCTGCCGGCCGTTCCTGGCCATGGGCTGACCGTTGACGTAGGTGCCGTTGTGGCTGCCCAGGTCGCGGAGTTCGAAGCGACCGTCGGGGGTGGCCAGGAACTCGGCGTGGTAACGGGAGACCTGCAGGTCGGGAACGACCAGCTCGTTCTCCAGGGCACGACCGATCCGGGTCACCCGGCCGATGTCGAAACGGTGCAGGGCGGTGGCCCCGCGCGCGCCCGGGCCGTCGGCCCCGTCGGCTCCCGCGGCCCCGTCGGCGGCGGGACCGCTTCCGGCCGTCCCGGCCGCGGGGAAACCGCCCGGGGCGGCCGGGCCCGTTCCCGCCGCCGGCATCGCGGAAGCGGCCGCGGCCGCCGGTTGCTGCGCCGGTTGCCGCGCCTGGTGCGGCAGACCCGCTCCGGGCACCGCCCCCGCCGCCGTGAAGGACAGCCGGGGGCCGTCCTCCGCGTTGCCCAGGTGCAGCACCGTGCCCGGTCCCGCGTGCAACTGCTGCACGCGCTGGCCGTGGGTCCACGTGCCGTTGGTGCTCCCGTGGTCCTCCAGGACCCAGCCCTCGCCGCCCCATCGCAGGGTGGCGTGCCGCCAGGAGACGCGGGCGTCGGTGAACACCAGGTCGGCCTGCGGGTCACGGCCCAGCGTGTAGGACCGCGTCGGGTCCAGGGTCCAGCTCTGTCCGTTCAGTTCGAGTACGAGATCCGGCACTCCACGCCCCACAAGTCCATGCCCCATGTTGCTGTCCCCCGACGGGCCCGCCAGAGCGTCGCGGACCCGGGGATGGTGATGTCGGGGAGACTATTCCAGGCCCGGGGGCCCGGGGGGAGGGAGGTCCCCCGATGTCACGAAGCCGGTGCGAACCGCGATCCGCTCCGTGACCTTCCGGCCCCCTTTCCCGTACCGCGCCGCTCACCCGCCGGCCCCGCGCCCGCCGGCCCGTCCGGGGTCCGGACGGGCCGGCACCCGCGCGGGGTGAGCCATTACCGTGGTGACCACCATGAGTTCCTCGACTCCCTCCCGTCCCCCGGGCCCCGGGGCGACCTCCTCCCCGGCCGACACGACGGTCGACCGCCCGGACCCGCGCACCCTGCTGGTCAAGATCTTCGGTCGGGACCGGCCGGGATTGACCGCCGGGCTCCTGCAGACCCTGGCCGCCTACGGCGTCGAGGTGGTGGACCTGGAACAGGTCGTCACCCGGGGTCGGATAACGCTCTGTGCCCTGGTGACCTCCCCCGGCGACGGCGAGGGGGAGTTGCGGGCCACGGTGCACGGGTGGGCCGAGTCGCAGCGTCTGCAGGCCGAGATCATCTCCGGCATCGGTGACAACCGGCCGCGCGGCGAGGGGCGTTCGCACGTCACGGTGCTGGGGCACCCGCTGAGCGCGGAGGCGACGGCCGCCATCGCCGCCCGCATCACCGGCTGCGGCGCGAACATCGACCGCATCCGCCGCCTGGCCAAGTACCCGGTGACGGCCGTGGAGTTCGATGTCTCCGGGGTGGCCACGCACACCCTGCGCACCGAACTGGCCACCGAGGCGGCGCGACGCGGGGAGGTGGACGTGGCGGTGGTCGCCTCCGGCCTCCAGCGGCGCGGCCGCCGCCTGGTGGTGATGGACGTGGACTCCACGCTCATCCAGGACGAGGTCATCGAACTGTTCGCGGCGCACGCCGGGTGCGAGGAGCGGGTCGCGGAGGTGACGGAGGCCGCGATGCGCGGCGAACTCGACTTCACCGAATCCCTCCACGCGCGGGTCGCGCTGCTGGCCGGGCTGGAGGAAGGGGTCGTAGAGAAGGTCCGGGCCGAGGTGCGGCTGACCCCGGGGGCACGCACCCTGGTGCGGACCCTCAAGCGGCTGGGCTACCAGGTCGGCATCGTCTCGGGCGGCTTCACCCAGGTCACCGATTCCCTGCGCGACCACCTCGGACTGGACTTCGCGGCGGCCAACACCCTGGAGGTGGTGGACGGACGGTTCACCGGTCGGGTCACCGGCGAGATCGTGGATCGCGCGGGGAAGGCCCGGCTGTTGCGCCGTTTCGCGCGCGAGGCGGGGGTGCCGCTGTCGCAGACGGTGGCGATCGGCGACGGCGCCAACGACCTGGACATGCTCAACACGGCGGGGCTGGGCGTGGCCTTCAACGCCAAGCCGCTGGTGCGGCGGGCAGCCGACGCCTCGGTGAACGTGCCGTTCCTGGACACCGTGCTCTATCTGCTGGGCATCACCCGCGAGGAGGTCGAGGCGGCGGACACCGGGGAGTGATCCCGGCGTCCGGTCGCTCCCCGCCCGGTCAGTCCTTGGGGGTCCAGAAGGACTGCAGCCGGGCCACGCCGTGCTCGACGGCCTTCCACTCCCCGGTGAAACCGAGGACGGCGATTCCCGATGTGGGATAACCGCTGCGGTTCATGCGGGGCAGGGCGTCCCCCTCCCCCTCCCCCGCCAGCGCGTCGGCGAGAGCGTGGACGCCGGGGTTGTGGCCCACCAGCAGGAGGTCGCGCACCTCGTCCTCGACCCCGTTGAGCACGGCGATCAGTTCGCCCAGGGACGCCTCGTAGATCCGCTCGTCGTAGACGGTGCGGGGGCGCCGCGGCAGCTCGGCGGCGACCAGCTTCCAGGTCTCGCGCGTGCGGACGGCGGTGGAGCACAGGGTGAGGTCGGGGGTGATGCCGGAGCCGGCGATCCAACGCCCCGCCAGGGGCGCCTCGCGACGGCCCCGGTCGGCGAGCGGTCGGTCGTGGTCCGAGACCTGCGGCCAGTCGGCCTTGGCGTGACGGAGAAGGACGATCCTGCGGGCAACATCGACGCTCATGCGTCCCAGCTTCCCACGAAACGGCCTCCCCTTCCCGGCTCACGGGGAAGCCGGGTGACGCGCGCGGGAGGGCTCCCGGAGGAGCCCCCGCGTCGAGCCCCGACACCCGTGGCCCGGGGGGCCGGTGGGGCCCGGTGGGGCCGCGGTCAGGACCGCAGCAGTGCCACGATCAGGTGCTCCAGCAGCAGCGGCAGCGGGCGCGGCATCTCGGCGGCCGCGGCGGGATCGGAGCCGGTGAGCAGGAGCACCAGCAGGCCGGTGAAGGCCGCCGCCGGGGCGAGCAGCCCCCACCACGGGAGGCGCGGGCGCGTCTCCCCTCGTGCGGGGCGGGTGGTCTGGGCCGACATGGGAATCCCCTCCGTTCCGGTCGGTTCCCGGGTCGCTCCGGCCGGCTGCCGGGGCGATGGTGTCCACCCTATGGGGAGGGGTTGCGTCAACCCATCCGGTGATCCACCCGGGCCCCCCTGAACCCCGCCCCCTAGGGGATGGTGGGGTTGTCCCCACCCCCGGTCACGCGTCCCGCCCGTCCGCGGTTCCCGGCGGGAGGGGTTGTCGCGTTCACGCGCCGTCCTCGACGACGCCCGGACGCCCGGCCCGCACACCGACGGCGATCTGCAGGACCATCAGCGCCGTCAGCAGGAGGAGGGGGACGTCCCATCCCCCGGTGGTCTCCTGGAGCGCGCCGATGATCAGGGGGCCGGGCACGGCGAGGAGGTAGCCGCCGCTCTGCGCGAAGCCGGAGAGCCGGCCCACCCCGGCGGGGGTGCGGGCCCGCAGACCGATCATGGCCAACGCGACGGGGAAGGCGCAGCCGGAGATTCCCAGGAGCACGGCCCAGGCCCAGGCGCCCTGGGCGGGGGCCAGCCACAGTCCGATGTAGCCGGCCAGACCGCAGAGGCCGAGGAGGGTCACCAGGGGTCCCTGGTGGGGGAGCCGGACGGCCAGGCGGGGAAGCACGAAGGCCAGCGGGACCCCCATGCCCATGATGACCGCCAGCAACAGACCGGAGGTCACCGCCGGGACCCCGGCGTCCCGGAAGATCTGCGGCATCCATCCCATGGTCACGTAGGCGGCGGTGGACTGGAGTCCGAAGAAGAGCATCAGGGCGAGGGCGGTGGGCGAACGGCGCAACGGACGGGAGCCGGTGGAGCCGGGTTCGTCCGGGGTCCGCACCGGGGCCCCGGCCGGGTCGGGGGACGATCCCGCGAGCGCCTCGGGGGAGGGTCGGGGGACGCCCCGGCGGAGCGTCACCGCCCAACAGGCGAGGGCGATCGCGGCGGGCAGGGCCCAGACGAGCAGGCCGGGGCGCCAGTCGCCGCCCAGCCGCTGGGCGAGGGGGACGGTGACCGCGGCCGCGCCGGCGGTGCCCAGCGCGAGGGCCATCGAGTACAGGCCGGTCATGGTGCCCTGTCGGTCGGGGAACCATCCCTTGACCACCATCGGCAGCAGGACGTTGGCCACCGCGATGCCGGCCAGGGCCAGGGCGGTGCATCCGAGGAAGACGGCGGTGTTCGGCGCCAGCGGACGCAGGGCCAGCCCCAGGGTGATGGCGGCCGTGCCGGCGGCGACGACGGTGACGGGGCCGAGGCGCCGCGCCAGGCGGGGGGCGACGCCTCCGAAGAGGGCGAAGCACAGGGCCGGGACGGAGGTCAGCAGGCCGGCGACGGTACCGCCCATGCCCAGTCCGGTGCGGACCTCCTCCAGCAGGGGGCCGAGGCCGGAGATGGCGGGCCGCAGGTTGAGCGCGGTCAGCACCAGCGCGAGGGCCAGGAGCCATCGCGCGCCCCGGCGGAGGCGCCGGCGGGACGCGCCGGTGGGACGGTCCCCGCGCCCGGCGTCGGGACGGTCGGCCGTTCGCGGACTCGGGAGGGGGCGGGTGGAGGTGCGGGCGTCACCGACTGCGGGCATGCCCCCATCATAGAATCATGGGATGTATTCCTCGCACCGGGGGCGGCGCCTCCCCGGCGGGGCGACGAAAGGTCTCCCGCCCCGCCGGAACCGGCGATCCCGGTAGCGTGGACCCCCGCCCGGACCGTCGTCGAGGCGGTCCGGTCCCCACCGGAAACGGGAGAGCCATGCCCCTGACCTCACCCCGACGATCGGCCCTCGCCGACCAGGTCATCGCCGAACTCCGCCGCCAGATCACCGTCGGGGAGTGGCCGGTCGGCTCCCGCATCCCCACCGAGCCCGAACTGGTGGAGCAGTTGGGCGTGGCGCGCAACACCGTGCGGGAGGCGGTCCGGGCCCTGGCCCACAACGGTCTGCTGGACATCCGACAGGGGTCCGGCACCTATGTGGCGGCCACCAGCGAGTTGGCCGGCGTGATGCGGCGCCGCTTCACCGACGCGGACCCCCGACACGTGGCGGAGGTCCGCTCCACCCTGGAGTCCTCCGCGGCGGGCCTGGCCGCCACCCGACGCACCGAGGCCGACCTGGCGCACCTGGACGCCCTCCTCGCGCAGCGCGAGGAGGCCTGGGAGAGCGGGGAGGTGGATCGCTTCGTCGAGGCCGACAGCACCTTCCACGCGGCGGTGGTCACCGCCTCCCACAACGACGTCCTCGCGGCGCTCTACGCGGACCTCGGGTTCGTCGTGCGGGACTTCCTGCGGCACGGTGTCGGGGACCGGCTGCGACCGGAGGAGTACCTGGATCACGGGCGGTTGGTGGCGGCGATCCGCGCCTCGGACCCGGTCGCGGCCGCCGCGGAGGCCGGGTCGTACGCGCTGGGGTGCCGTCCGGCGCCGGGGGCCGGGGAGCCGGGCTGAGACTCCCGCCCGGCGGGCGGGATCCCGTCGCCCCGGGGCGGGACGCGCCGGGGGGCGGGCCGCGGGAAACCCGCGACCCGCCCCCCGGGGGAAAACGCCGCTCAGGCGCCCATCATGTGCACGCCACCGTCCACGTGGACGACCTCGCCCGTGGTACGGGGGAACCAGTCCGACAGCAGGGCGCAGACACCGCGCGCGGCCGGCTCGGGGTCGGTCAGGTCCCAGCCGATGGGCGCGCGGGTGTTCCACACGTCCGCCAGCTCCTCGAAGCCGGGGATGGACTTCGCCGCCATCGACTTGATCGGCCCGGCCGAGACGAGGTTGACCCGGATGCCGCGGTCGCCGAGATCGCGTGCCAGGTAGCGGGAGGTGGACTCCAGGGCCGCCTTGGCGACACCCATCCAGTCGTACTTGGGCCAGGCCACCCGGGCGTCGAAGTCCATGCCGACGACCGAGGCGCCGTTCCCCCCGCGCTCCATCAGCGGCAGCAGCGCGGTGGTCAGCGACTTCAGCGAGTACGCGGACACCTCCACGGCGGTGGCCACCGACTCCCAGGGCGTGTTCAGGAAGTTCCCGCCGAGGGCGTCCTGCGGGGCGAAGCCGATGGAGTGCACCACGCCGTCCAGGGAGTCCACGTACTCCCCCACCGCGGCCGCGAGCCCGTCCAGGTGCTCGCGGTTCTGCACGTCGAGCTCGATGACCGGGGCCTCCTTGGGCAGCCGGCGCGCGATGCGTTGGACCAGGCTGAGCCGACCGAAGCCGGTCAGCACGACCTCGGCGCCCTCCTCCTGGGCGAGCCGGGCGACGTGGAAGGCGATCGAGGAGTCGGTGAGGACCCCGGTGACCAGGATCCGCTTGCCGGCGAGAAGTCCACTCATGGTGTCAGTGCCCCATGCCCAATCCGCCGTCAACGGGGATGACGGCTCCGGTGATGTACGCGGCCTCCGGGGAGGCCAGGAAACGAACCGCGGCGGCGACCTCGGCGGGCTCGGCGTACCGACCCAGCGGTACCCGGGCCACGATGTCGGCGCGCTGCTCCTCGCCGAGCACCCGGGTCATGTCGGTGTCGACGAAGCCGGGCGCGACCACGTTGCAGGTGATGTTGCGCGATCCCAGCTCACGGGCCAGGGACCGCGCGAAGCCCACCAGTCCGGCCTTGGACGCGGCGTAGTTCGCCTGTCCGGCGGAGCCGAGGAGGCCGACCACCGAGGAGATCAGCACGATGCGACCCCGCCGGGCACGGAGCATGCCCCGGGAGGCGCGCTTGACCACCCGGAAGGTACCGGTGAGGTTGGTGTCCACAACGGCGGAGAAGTCCTCCTCCGACATCCTCAGCAGGAGCTGGTCCCGGGTGATCCCGGCGTTGGCCACGAGGACCTCGACCGGACCCTGGTGCTCCTCGACCCGCTTGTAGGCCTGCTCCACCTGCTCGGGGTCGGTGATGTCGCACCGCACGCCGAAGAGCCCCTCGGGGACCTCCCCGGAGCGATGGGTGACGGCCACGGAGTCCCCCGCCTCGGCGAGGGCGCGGGCGATGGCCAGACCGATACCGCGGTTTCCCCCGGTGACCAGTACCGAGCGACTCAAGGGATCACTTCCTTACCTCTCGCTCCCCTTTTTCCCGCCCGGCGGGAGCCGGGCGTCGCGCCCGACCGGGCCGCCGGGGCGGATGCCGACCCCACGCTATCCGTCGGCCGGCGCGGCCCGGGGCTCGGTCCCGGACAGTGGCTCCCCCGGGCCGCTGTGGGGTTCCCACAGAAAACCCCGCGGAACACCCGCGGAACACCCACGGAAAACGAGCCGGGGCACGGGGAGGGATCGGGAACCCCACCGCGGGGGCGGGCCCCCGTCCACGATGCGCGCCCCTCCACCGGGAGCACACCGGGGCCCGTAGAATCGCCCGTTGTCCAACCGTCCATCTCGACCACCGGGACCGAACGTGACACGCCTCGGCGACTCCGTGCAGCGCGGCCTCGCGCTGCTGGGCCAAGACCTCTCCTCCGACACCGTCGTGCGGCAACTGCTGGAGGAGACCGGCTCCCGGCGGTATCTGGACCTGGGCGACCTGTCGGCGGGTGAACAGGCGGCGCTGATCGCCTCCCGCGCGGTGGAGGTCCTGCCCTCGGTCGACCGACTCGCGGAGGAGATCGCGGCCGCCCGGGAGGCCGGACGCGGACTGCGGGTCAAGTTGGGCATCGACCCCACCGCCGCGGACGTCCACCTGGGGCACACCGTGCCGATGATCGTGCTCAGCCGTTTCCAGCGGATGGGGCACGAGGTCACCCTCATCATCGGCGACGTGACGGCGAAGATCGGCGACCCCTCGGGGCGGTCCGCCGAGCGCCCCCCGCTGACCGACGAGGACATCGCCGCCAACCTCTCCGGCTACCGCGATCAGGTGCGGCCCTTCCTCGACTTCGAAAAGGTGCGGATCCGGCACAACAGCGAGTGGCTCGGCGGGTACACCCTGCCGGAACTGATCGGTGTCCTGGCCCGGGTCCCCGCCTCCTCGCTGTTGCAGCGCGAGGACTTCCGCACCCGCCTGGAGGGCGGGCACGGACTGACGATGTCCGAGTTGATCTACCCGGTCGCCATGGCCCTGGACTCCGCGGAGATCGTCGCCGACATCGAGCTGGGCGGTGTGGACCAACTGCTCAACATGCAGATGGGGCGGCGGGTGATGGAGATCCACGGGCAGCGCCCGCAGCTGATCGCCACCATGCCGCTGATCGAGGGCACCGACGGCTCCGGCGCCAAGATGTCGAAGTCCAAGGGCAACTACGTGGGCCTGCGGGCCGACGCCGACGAGGTCTTCGGCCGCATCATGTCGATCCCCGACCGGCTGATGGAGCCCTACCTGCGGGCGTGGACCGAGTGGGACGACGCCGAGATCGCCCTGGTGCTGTCGCGGATCTCCGAGCGCACCGCGCACCCCATGGACCTCAAGCGGATCCTGGCCGGTGAGATGGTCGCCGTCCTGCACGGCGCGGACGCCGCGATGGCCGCCCGGGCGGCCTTCGCCGCCCGCTTCTCCCGCGGGGACTTCGCCGAGGCGGGGGACCTGCCCGAGGTGGACCTGGCCGAACACGGCAAGGAGGGCGTCGCGAACGTGCTCAGCGGTGTCCTCGGTTTCACCCCCAGCGCCTCCGCCGGGCGCCGGCTGGCCCGGCAGAACGGTCTGCGGCTGGTGCTGGGCACCGCCTCGGGACAGCGGACCGTGCCGGTGTCCGAGGCCGACGCCCCGCGCCCGCTGGGCGAGGTCGTCGGTGAGGCCCTCGCCGACGGGCGACCGGACGAGGTGTGGTTGAAGGCCGGGCGGAAGCTGGCGGTGCTGCGCGGCTGGTGAGCCGCCACCGCGGTACCGATGTCACGGCCCGCCGCCCGCCGGATCCCCCCGGGACCGGCGGGCGGCAGGCGTACGGGACGACGGCGCCGGTCGGGAGCGTGGGTCCGGCCGGCCCGGAGTACGGTGGACGGGCGGGGCACGGTACGAAAGGCCCCGGTGCGACCGCGCCGGGGCGATCTTGTGGGTGGTGAACATGCTGCACCTGCGGCGCGACCGCGCCGATGAGACCGTGTTCCGCATCACCGCGGCCCGGCGCGGGCTGGCCGAGGACGTGGGGGCCCGACAGCGGCGTTACGTGATCTCGATGGTGATCCGGAGCGTCTCGGTGGTCCTCACCGTGCTGCTGTGGAACGTGAGCGTGCCCCTGGCGGCGGTGACCCTCGCCGCGGGCGTGCTGATCCCCTATGTCGCGGTGGTGGTCGCCAACGCCGGCCGGGAGAACGCCCCGGTCCTTCCCCGGACGGCACTGGTGGGCGACGGTTCGCGGGACCTGCCGGCCGGGGGCCGGGCCCTGGAGGGGGTGGTCGTCGAACCGGCGGACCACCGTTCCGGGGGGAGCACCGCGCGGGAGGCCGACCCGCGGGAGCCGGGCCCGACCGGCGGGGACCGGGCACCCGGATCGACGAACGGGACCTCCCCGGAGGGTGCCGACGCCGGCCCCCGCGCGAACGGGAGGGCGGCGGGAACCGGCCGGGCCCCGTGGTCGGCGTCCGCCGACGGCACGGTCTCCCCCGAGGGTGAGCGGGGCTTCGTCCGCAGCGGTCCCGGGGGCGAGGACTGACCCGCGACCGACCCGATCGACCGGGGAACGCCTCCCGGGCCCGCCCCGGCCCGACCGCCGGGACGGGCCCGGAAAACCTTCGTCGGATCCGGCCGTTCGGCTGCGGGCGGCACAGTGAGCCGTGTCATACTTCAGGGGCGCTCCGCATCCCCCGTCGGAGCGAATGACCGACGCCGGGCGGCTCCCCCCGTGGCTGCCCGGCGTCGCCGTGTCCGCTCCCACCGGAGTGTCCCCGTGCCCCGCGGGATGTTTGGATGGTGGGGTGAATCCCCTC
>NZ_VKHS01000679.1 GCF_014141525.1 Streptomyces calidiresistens | reverse complement strand
GCCCCGCGGCGGGGGTGCGGGTCCGTCACGGGGCCGGTCCGGCGCCCGGGGCGCACCCCGCCGCGGGGCGGCGTCACCGCGGCAGGGCGTCGGCGAGCACCTCGGCGAGGTGTCGGGCCGGCCGGCCGCCCCGGGGCCCGAGCTGGTCGATCTGCAGCCGGCAGGAGTAGCCGTCGGCGACCAGCACCGCCTCCGGGTCGGCCGCCCGCACCGCGGGCAGCAGCCGCTCCTCCGCGCACGCGGTGGACACCTCCAGGTGTCCGCGCTCGAAGCCGAAGTTCCCCGCCAGACCGCAGCAGCCCGTCAGGGGTTCCCCGGTGATACCGGCGCGTTCGCGCAGCCGTCGATCGGCGGTGTCGCCGAGCACGGCGTGCTGGTGGCAGTGGGTCTGGCCGACCAGCGGCCGGTCCACGCGCGGCGGGTCCCACTCCGGCGCCAGTTCCCCCAGGGTCTCGGCGAAGGTCCGCACGGAGGCGGCCAGGGTCTCGGCGCGCGGGTCGTCGTGCAGCAGCTCGGGGAGGTCGGAGCGGAGCGCGGCGGCACACGGCGGTTCCGCGACGGTGATCGTCAGGCCCGCCTCCACCATCGGGGAGAGCAGGTCCAGGGTGCGGCGCTGGATCCGGCGGGCCGCGTCCAGCCGGCCGGTGCTGATCCACGTCAGGCCGCAGCAGACCGGCTCGCGCGGTACCGAGGCCCTCACCCCGGCGGCCCCCAGGACCCGCAGCACCGCCTCGCCGGCCTCCGGGGCGAGGAAGGCGGTGAAGGTGTCGGGGAACAGCACGGCCCGCGGCCCGGACCCGTTGCCGCGGGCCGCGGCGGCCTCCGCGGCGATCGTCGCCGCGGGGCGGCGCACCGCCCGGACCGCCGGACGGCGGTGCAGCGGCACCCGGGGCAGCGGTGGGATGTCCCGGCCGGGGTCGATGCCGCCCAGCCGTTTGGCGAGGGCGGCCAGGGGCGGTACCCGGGCGGCGGTGTTGGCCGGGAGGGCCAGGCGCAGCGCCGCCGCCAGCCGCAGCCAGCGGGGCAGCGAGCCCATCGAGTAGTGGGCGGCGGGACGGATCCGGCCCGCCCAGTGGTGGTGCAGGAACTCCGCCTTGTACGTGGCCATGTCCACCCCGACCGGGCAGTCGCTGCGGCACCCCTTGCAGGACAGGCACAGGTCCAGGGCGTCGCGCACCTCGGTGGAGCGCCAACCGTCGGTGACCACCTCGCCGGCGAGCATCTCGTGCAGCAGGCGGGCCCGGCCCCGGGTGGAGTGCCGTTCCTCCCGGGTGACCCGCCACGAGGGGCACATCACGCCGGTGCCCGGGTCGTTCACCCGACACTTGGCGACCCCCACGCAGCGGCGCACGGCCGCCGAGAAGTCCCCGGAGTCGCCGGGGTAGCCGAAGGCCACGGGGACCGGTTCGCGCGGCAGCGGGGTGAAGCGCAGGTTGTCGTCGAGGCGGTCGGGGCGGGCCAGGACGCCGGGGTTGAGGCCGTTGCCGGGGTCCCACAGGTCCTTGAAGCGGTGGAAGAGGTCCACGACGGCGTCCCCGTACATCAGCGGCAGCAGTTCCGCGCGGGCCAGGCCGTCGCCGTGCTCGCCGGAGAGGGAGCCGCCGTGCGAGACGACCAGGCGGGCGAGGTCCCCGGAGAAGGCGCGGTAGCGGGCCACTCCGGGGGGTGTGAGCAGGTCGAAGTCGATGCGCACGTGGACGCAGCCGTCCCCGAAGTGGCCGTAGGGCACGCCCCGCAGACCGTGGTCGCGCAGCAGGGCGCGGAAGTCGCGCAGGTAGGCGCCGAGCCGGGCGGGCGGGACGGCGCAGTCCTCCCAGCCGGGCCACGCCTCGCCGCCGTCGGCCGCCCGGGTGGCGGTACCGGAGGCCTCCTCCCGCATCCGCCACAGGGACCGCTGCGCGGCGGGGTCCTCCACCACCTCGGCGGCGACGGCCCCCTCGGCGGCCCGGCACAGGGCGGCGGCCCGGGCCCGGGCCTCGGCGGGGGTGTCCCCGCCGGTCTCGGCGAACAGCCAGGCGGCGCCGCGCGGCAGGAGGGTTCGGGCGGCGGCCCGGCGGCCGGGGTCGGGACCCCCGATCAGGTCCTCCGACATGCCCTCCAGGGTCAGGGGGCGCAGCGGCAGCAGACCGGGCGCGGCCTCGGCGGCGGCGCTCTCGTCGGGGTATCCGATGACGGCCAGGGCGCGGGCGGCGGGCACCGGCAGGAGCCGGACGGTGGCACGGGTGAGGACCGCGAGGGTGCCCTCGGATCCGGTGAGGGCGCGGGCCCAGTCCCGCCCGTGTTCGGGCAGCAAGCGGTCCAGGGCGTAGCCGGAGATGCGCCGCGGCAGCTCCGGCAGGCCGGTGCGCAGGGCCGCGGCGTGCGCGTCGACCAGGGCGTGACCGGCCTCGCGCAGGTCGGCGGGGAGACCGGAGCCGCCGGGGTCGGCGCGCACCGCCCGGCCGTCACGGGTCAGCAGGTCCAGGGCGAGGACGTTGTCGGCGGTGGTGCCCACGGCCACGGAGTGGGAGCCGCAGGCGTTGTTGCCGATCATGCCGCCGATGGTGCACCGGCTGTGGGTGGAGGGATCGGGGCCGAAGACCAGGCCGTGCGGGGCGGCGGCGGCGCACAGCGCGTCGCGGACCGCGCCCGGTTCGACCTCGGCGGTGCGGCTGTCCGGATCGATCGCGAGCACCCGGTTCATGTGGGGGGTGAAGTCCAGGACGACACCGACCCCGGTGGCCTGACCGGCGATGGAGGTGCCGCCGCCGCGCGGGACGACCGGCACGTCGTGGTCGCGGCAGACGGCGAGGGCCGCGGCGACATCCTCGGCGTCGCGGGGGGCGACGACGCCGAGGGGGACGCGACGGTGGTTGGAGGCGTCCATGGTCATCAGGGCCCGGTCCCCGGCCGTGAAGCCGACCTCGCCGCGGACGGCGGCCCGCAGGGCGTGTTCGAGTTCGGCGGTGCGGGTGGTGTCCGGGCGGGAGG
>NZ_VKHS01000678.1 GCF_014141525.1 Streptomyces calidiresistens | reverse complement strand
AGATGTGCATAAGAGACAGGGAGGGCGCCGCGCTGCTGCCACCCGACCGCTTCGCGGCCGAGGCCCCCGGTTGGTTCACCTCCGAGGTGTTGCCGGAGGGGTGACGGGGGCAGGGAGCTCCCCGGCCGGGCGACCGGGGAGCCCCCTGCCGCCACGGGGGTGGTACGGGCCGGCGGGCCGGATGTCGCCCCGGGGGTCTGGCTGAGCAAGCGCTTGGTAAGGCATGATGCGGACACGATGCGGCCGTTCCGGCCCCCGTCCACCCGTCCCCCAGTCGGCGAAGGAGGAGCCGCGATGACCCCGGCCACCTCGACCTCCCCGCAGTCCTCCCCCACCCCCGCCTCCCGGCGGGGCCGCCCCTCCGGGGGCTCCGTCCTGGTCTCCCGTCCCGACCTGGACTTCCTCCTGCACGACTGGCTCGGCACCGGGGAACTGCTCGCCCGCGAGCGGTACGCCGAACACGACCGGGGGACCGTCGATGCCGTGCTCGACCTCTCCGAGGCGCTGGCGACCCGCTGGTTCGCCCCCCACAACCGCGCCGCCGACCTGAACGAGCCGCGGATGGTCGACGGACGGGTCGAGATGATCCCGGAGGTCGGCGAGGCACTGCGGGCCTTCCGGGAGTCCGATCTGCTCGCGGCGACCATGGACGCCGGCGTCGGGGGCCTGCAACTGCCCCGGGTGGTGGCGACCGCCTGCTTCTCCTGGTTCCAGGCCGCCAACATCGGCACCTCCGCCTACGCCATGCTCACCCGGGGCAACGCCAACCTGCTGCTCGCCCACGGCACCCCCGGCCAGATCGACACCTGGGTGCGCCCGATGGTGGCCGGTCGGTTCCTGGGCACCATGTGCCTGTCCGAGCCGGACGCCGGCTCCTCGCTGGCCGACATCACCACCCGCGCCGAACCCCGCCCGGACGGCACCCACCGCCTGTTCGGCACCAAGATGTGGATCTCCGGCGGCGATCACGAACTGAGCGAGAACATCGTCCACCTCGTGCTGGCCCGGGTGCCCGGCGGGCCGCCCGGCGTCAAGGGCCTGTCCCTGTTCCTGGTCCCCAAGCACCTGCTGGGGCCGGACGGGGCGATCGGCGAACGCAACGACGTGGTCCTCGCCGGCCTGAACCACAAGATGGGTTACCGGGGGACCACCAACGCGGTGCTCAACTTCGGCGAGGGCGCCCACACCCCCGGCGGTGAACCGGGCGCGGTCGGCGAACTGGTCGGCCCCCTGCACGGCGGCCTGGCCTGCATGTTCCACATGATGAACGAGGCCCGGATCGGGGTGGGCTCGGGCGCGGCGGCTCTGGGGTACACCGCCTACCTGAAGTCGCTGGAGTACGCGCGGACCCGGCTGCAGGGGCGCCCCTTCGCCGATCGCGACCCCTCCGCCCCCCCGGTACCGATCATCGAGCACCCGGACGTGCGACGGATGCTCCTGACCCAGAAGGCGTGGGTGGAGGGGGCCATGGCCCTGGTGCTGTACTGCGCGCGGCTGGTGGACGAACGGGAGACCGCACCCGATCCCGGCGCCCGCCGGGAGGCGGCGACGCTGCTGGACATCCTGACCCCGGTCGCCAAGAGCTGGCCCTCGCAGTGGTGCACCGAGGCCAACTCGCTGGCCGTCCAGGTGCACGGCGGGTACGGCTACACCCGCGATTACGACGTCGAACAGCACTACCGGGACAATCGACTCAACCCCATCCACGAGGGAACCCACGGCATCCAGGGGCTGGACCTGTTGGGACGTCGGGTGCGGGCCGGGAACGGGGCCGCCCTGGACCTCCTGCTGTCCCGGATCGCGGACACCGTGGCCCGGGCGGAGGAGGCCGGCGGGGAGCGGGCCGAGTTCGCCGGCACCCTGACCGCGGCGGCCGAGCGGATCCGCGGGGTGACCGCCCGGCTGCACGCGCCGGAGGGACGCGGCGCGATCCCGGGGGCGGCGACCGCCTACCTGGAGGCGTTCGGCCACACCGTGCTGGCCTGGCTGTGGCTGGACGTGCACCTGGCCACCGGCGATAAGCGGGATTCCTTCCACGAGGGGAAGCGGCACGCCTGCCGTTTCTTCCTCCGGCACGAGCTGCCGCGGATCGGGGCGATGCTGGCGCCGGTGGAGGCCGGTGACGACACGATCGAGCGCACGGACCCCGCCTGGCTGTGATCCCGCCCCCGGAGGGGCCGGAAAGGGACCCCCACCCGGCGCGGACGGTCCGATATACGCGGGTGACGCATGGTTTTCCCGGGATCGGGGACCCGCAGGAAGCGGGCGGTTCCGGTGGCGACCGGTTCCCGTCCCGGACCCGTCGGCCGGGCGGCCGGGGGGCACGAGGTCCCGAAAGGAAGTGATCGACGTGCAGGTGGCCTTTCTCGTGGCGCCCGAGGGCGCGGAGCAGGTGGAACTGACCGACCCCTGGGAGGCGGTGCAGGAGGCGGGCGGCACCCCGAAGCTGCTGTCGACCGGCGGCGGACGGGTACAGGCCTTCAACCATCTCGACCGGGGTGACACCTTCGCCGTGGACGAGGAGGTCGGCAAGGCCTCGGTGGAGGAGTACGACGCGCTGGTGCTGCCCGGCGGGGTGGCCAACCCCGATCTGCTGCGCGCCGACGAACAGGCCGTGGCGTTCGTCCGGGACTTCTGTGCCTCGGGCAAGCCGGTGGCGGTGATCTGTCACGGACCGTGGACCCTGATCGAGGCGGACACCGTGCGCGGGCGGACCGTGACCTCCTGGCCGAGCCTGGCCACCGACCTGCGCAACGCCGGGGCCACCTGGGTGGACCGGCCGGTGGTCGTGGACGAGGCCGGCCCGGGGCCGCTGATCAGCAGCCGGAAGCCCGACGACCTGCCGGCCTTCCGCGAGGCCCTGGTACGGGCGTTGAACGGCGCCAACGCGCGCTGAGCCCGCGACGACGGCGGGGCCCCGGTGATCGGGGCCCCGCCGCGGCGTGCGGGAGGGACCGGTGGGCGGTGGGCGGTC
>NZ_VKHS01000677.1 GCF_014141525.1 Streptomyces calidiresistens | reverse complement strand
CCGCCGGTCCGCCCGTCCGACCCCCGGGGCCGGGGACGGCGCGGCCGTGCCGGAGGTCCCCGGGCACCTGGCCTCGGTGATGCTCCAGGAGATCAAGGAGGCCCGCGCGCACGCCGACGCCCTGTGGGAGGAGGAGCGGTACTCCCAGGCCGCGGAGGTGCTGGGCGAGATCATCGAGCCCGCCGGGCGCGCCCTCGGCAGCGAGAGCGCCCACCTGCTCAAGCTGCGGACGCTGCGGGCCGTGAGCCGGCTGTTGGCGGGCGACTACCGGGGCGCGCTGCCCGAGTTCGACGCGCTCGCCGCCGTCCACGCCCGCCTCCACGGCCCCACCCACGAGCGGACCCGCGACTGCCGGGCCCAGGCCGCCCGCTGCCGCGCCGAGCTGGGTCGGGTCACCGAGGCGCTGGAGGAACTGCGCGAGGTCCTGGCCATCGTCCGGGCCGTGGACGGCGACGCCGGCGAGGAGGCCGTCGAGCTGCGCCGCGACATCGGGATGCTGCTGCTCGCGCAGGGGCGGGCCGGCGAGGCCCGGGAGGTCCTGGAGCCGCTGTACGAGGACCTGTGCGTGGTTTACGGGGCGGACGACGAGATGGCCGTCGAGATCGCCGAGGCACTCGCCCTCATCCGCCTCGATCTCGACGAACCGGACACCTGACCGACCGTCGGCCGGCACGATCAACCAGTACGGACACAGGGGTGGGACCGGGGGGCCGGGCCGCCCGGGGAGAGGAAAGACCGATGAACGCCCAGCGCACCCACACCGCTGCTTTTTCCGTGGACACGGCGGTGCGCCAGGTGGCCACCGCACTGGAGAAGACCTACGCCGGCCTGCTGGAACTCGGCGACATCGAGGGCCTGCCGGAGCACGAGTACCGGCCCCGCATGTTGTCGCGGGCGCTCACCGCCCAAGCGGTGCGGATCGCCACCGGATTCAGCCCGGCCGAGGCCGCCGCCACCGTCATCGACGGCCACGCCGATCAGGGTATCGACGCCATAGCCGTAGTGGACGGCCCCAAGCCGCACGTGTACCTGGTGCAGGGCAAGTGGAGCCCCACGGGGAAGGCGTCGGGGGACCGGAACGCGGTCAACGAACTGTTCAACGGGCTAGAACTCATCGACAACGAGGACTTCGCCCCCTTCAACCCCCGGGGCCGTCAGTGGGCCGAGATTGCCAAGACCGTCATGGACAAGGGACCGGTGCCCGTCACCCAACTCATCGTCCTGATGCGCCGGGACGAGCCCGGCACGGGGTTTTACGACGCGCTGGAGGCCGGTAAGAAGCGGTTCAACAGTTACAGCAATCGGGTGGGGCATCGGATCATCCTCGCCAGGGAGGTGTGGGATTCGGTGCTCGCCGACCTCGCTCCCGAGCCCGTCGAACTCACCGCCACCCTCTTCCCCTGGTTCGGGACTACTTCCACTTTCCCCCACGAGTCCTACCAGGGCATCGTCATGGCGGAGCAGATCGCGGAGTGGGCCGAGAGCGGTTCGAACCTCTTCAACCTCAACATCCGCAACCCCCTGGGTCGTACCGCCATCAACAACGCCCTCATCGAGACCCTGAAAGAGGACCCTGCTCTCTTCTGGTACTTCAACAACGGCATCACCGTCCTGTGCGACTCGGTCGAGAAGACCGAGCGGCGCATCAAAGTCCCGCAGCAGGCTCCCCTGACATTGACTCTGTACAACGCCAGTGTGGTCAACGGGGCCCAGACCGTGCGGGCCGTCGCCGAGGCGGTGGCGGCCGACGAGATGGCGGGCACCGCCCAGGTCGGTGTCCGGATCATCGTCACCGGTCGGGCGACGGATTTTGCCAAGGAGACCACCAAGGCCACCAACCGGCAGAACCGTGTCGAGGCTCGCGACTTCATCGCCCTCGACCCCGTACAGGCCGTCATCATGGAGGAGATGCGCGCCGAACTCGGTCTGGAGTACGGCGTGCGCCGCAGCGAGGTGGAACCCTCCGGGGACATCGGCTGCTCCGTGGTCGAGGCCACCTGTGCCTTGGCCTGCTTTCACCGCGACGCCCAGTACGCCGCGAGGATCGCCCCCACCCTCAACGTGCTGGGCGACCGTGATTCCGAGGTGCTGTGGGAGCGCGGCCCCCAGGGCATCTACGACGTGCTGTTCCGTCCCCGGCCCGGTGTCTACCTGTTGTGGAACACCGTGCTGGTCCTGCGGGAGGTCCGCCGCGCCCTGAACACTCTGCGGGCCGCGTACGAGAGTCGGGGAGCCGCCCTCACCGAACACGGTCTCTACCTGCTCGCCCACCTGGTCTTCCGCCGGCTCGACACCGAGGCCATCGACGAACCCGACCCGGAGCTGGAGTGGGCGAGGGACGCGGTGAAGCAGATCCCCGACCTGCTCGGCGAACTGATCCCGACCGTCGCCGCGACCATCGACACCATATGCGGTGAGCGTTCCCAGATCCGTCTCGTGTGCGCCGACGCCAACCGGTGCCGGGAGATCGTCGAGCACGTGCTGCACGCCGCTGAGCAGCCCGGTGTCCTGCCGAAGACGGACAAGTACCGGCGGGCCCCGGCACGACGCAAGCCCCGACGTCCCAACGCGGTACGGGTTCTCGTCGACAAGGGAGTGCTGGACGAGGGCACGCCGCTCACCGTCACCCCCGGTTCCTCCAAGGAGGCCGAGGCACTGCGGGAGTGGCTGGCGGAGGACGAGCGACGCGGCCGGGCCACCTGGGTCAACCACCGCACCAAGCCGATCCTGTGGGCCGTCGACGGGAAGCGGTACGCCCCTTCCGGGTTGATCACCAGGATGTGGGAGGAGGCCGACTGGAAGGAACGGCCGGTATCCAACCAGGGCTCGGCCCGGTGGATGACCGCCGACGGTGAGACGCTGGCAGACCTGGCGTGGCGCACCCTCCAGGGGTTGGAGGACCCGGACGGGGAGGGCTCCGGCTCCGCCGGCACCTCCGACTGAGCGGGGGGTGGGTGGTGGCGACCGCCCCCACCCACCCCATACAC
>NZ_VKHS01000676.1 GCF_014141525.1 Streptomyces calidiresistens | reverse complement strand
CCTCGACCCCCCGCCCCGGGGGCGTCCGGCGACGCGCCGAGCCGCCCCCCTGGCCGCCGCGCAGCCTGATGGGGCGGCTGCCGCCCGGGGCCGCCGCCGAACTGCGGGAGCTGGGGTCGGGCAGGGAGTTCCCCCCGAACACGGAACTGATGAGCGAGGGCGCCGGGGACACCCGGGTGATCCTGCTGCTCTCCGGGTTCGTGACGGTGCGCCGGAGTCTGGCGGAGGGCGGGGAGGCGCTGCTGGCGGTGCGCGGCCCCGGCGACGTCCTCGGCGAGTTGGCCGCGCTGGACGGCGAACCCCGCTCGGCGACCGTGCGATCGGCCGGCCCCGCCGTCGGGCGGGTGATCCGCGCGGACGTCTTCCGGACCTTCCTGCGCAGCCGCCCCGAGGTCGCGGAGACGCTGCAACGGGTGGTCACCGGCAGGCTCAGGGACGCGGTGCGCGACCGGGTGGACACCGGCGTGGGCCCGGCCCGGCTGCGGCTGGCCCGCACCCTGGACTCCCTGGTCCGCAACCACGGCGTGCCGGACGCCCGGGGCGGGCTGCGCCTGGCGTTCCCGCTCGCCCAGCGGGACATGGCGGCGCTCGCCGGGATCTCCGACGCGGGCCTGCAGCGCGCGGTGCGGGTGCTCCGCGAGGAGGGCGTGGTGACCACCGGCTACCGGGTGTGGGTGGTCCACGATCCGGAACGGTTGCGGGCGGCGGCCGACCCGGCCTCCCACCGGTGTCGACCACCGTCCGCGCGGAAGCGATCCGGGTCGACGGAACCCCGATCCCCGCTCGGACGGCCGTTCCACCGGGTCGGGGCGGCCGCTCGCACAGCAGGGTAGGGGCGCGGGCGGCCCTCGAACCCCCTCACCCGGGGGAGTTCGGGGAAACGGTCGCAGGGCGATCCGGTGGGGGTGCCCCGGCCGGCCGGATCCGGCCGGGGAGCGCGGGGCGGGGACCCGGGCCGGCGCCGCGCGGCGCCCGTCCCGGCTCAGCCGTACAGCTTGCTGCCGGTGCGGCGGTGGCGCGCGGTGCGGCGCGCGTCCATCGAGTGCGCCCCGGCGCCGGCCAGCACCAGCGTGAGGAAGCCGAACAGGTACGGCAGGTCCGGCCCGAAGTAGTAGGGGTCGGTGGACCAGCTCACCGTCAGCCAGAAGGAGAACGACAGCAGCGCGCCGCCGAGCGCCGCGAGGCGGGTCAGCACGCCCAGCAGCACGCCGGCGCCGACGGCGATCTCGGCGACCGCGACGGCGTGCCCGAACGGCCCCGGGTTGGCCAGCACCAGGTCCACCATCCACGGGACGGCGGCCCGGTCCCGGCCGAACTCCAGCATCGTCTCGATGGCCCCCTGGTCCATGGCCGAGCTGAAGGGCCCCCGGGAGGTGTACTTGTCGATGCCCGCGTACAGGAAGGTCAGGCCGAGGAAGAGCCGCAGCGGCAGCAGGGCCCAGCGGGAGGCCGGGGGCGGGGAGCCGTCCGGGCCGCCGCCGGTGGAGGGGGTGATCGTCCGTGCGGTCGCCGCCATGGCACGCTCCTCGGGCCGGATCGGTGTTCGACAGCGGGATGCCGGGGCGGGGCGGCCGGTCGGGGCCGGTCCCACCGGTCGGCCGGGCGGCCAGTCTGCCACGGGCGGGGGCGTCGACAGAGGGGGCGCGGGCGCCCGACCGGCGTTCTTCGTGCGGATCCGATCAATCGGCCCGACGGGCGACCGCGTGAACCGGTCGGCGGGGGGCGCGGCGGCCGGATGTCGCGCGGCCGACCGGCGACCGCACCGGCCGGCCGGGACTCACTCGGCGGCGGCGAGCAACGGGTCGATGGTGTCCCGGAAGGCGTCCGCGGGCTGGGCTCCCACGACGGCGTGCCCGTTGATCAGGAAGGACGGCGGCACGGCGACGCCCAGCATGGTCGCCTCCTCGGCGTCCCGGGCCACGGACTCCACGATCTCCTCGCGGTCCAGGTCGGCGAGGAACCGGTCGATGTCCGGAACGCCGGCCTCACGGGCCAGTTCCACCACGCCCTCCTCGGTGAACCGGCCGCTGTCGCGGTGGGCGTCCACCGCGTACACCGCCTCGTAGAACTCGCGGAAGCGGTCCTGCTCGCCCGCGGCCCGCGCGGCGCGCGCCGCGAGGTCGGACTCCGGGCCGTGGATCGGGAAGTTGCGGAACTCGATCCGCAGGTCGCCGGCGTCCACGTACTCCTCGATCAGCGTCGGCTCGACCTCCCGTGTCCAGCGTCCGCACACCGCGCACTGGAAATCGGCGTACATCAGCATCACGATCGGCGCGGCCGGGTCGCCGATGGCCATCGGGTCCTCGGCGTCGCGTCGGGCCAGGGTGTGCACGGGATGGTCGGCGGGGAGGGGCGTCACGGTGTCCTCCCCGTCGATGCCCTCGGCCGCGTCGGTCGGCGCGGTCGGCTCGGAGGAGCCGCCGGCGCCGGCGAAGAGGCCGGCCATGCCGCTGATCACCATCGCCCCGACCACGAGGGTCGCCAGGGCGATGACGACGAGGGACCGGTTCCTGCGGGAGTTCCTGCCGGTGAACATCACGCCATCCAGTGTGCGGGACCGCGCCGCGTACCCCCGAACGGGGGACGGATACCCTCCCGGCATGGACTTTCTCCGGGACATCCTGCTCGCCCTGCACATCATCGGCATCGCCGCGCTGCTGGGCGGTTTCCTCTTCCAGATGAAGGCGATGGGCGCCGGCACGGCGCGGATGCTGCCGGGCATGTGGCACGGCGCGCTGCTGATGCTGGTCACCGGCGTGGCGCTGGTGGGTCTGCTGGAGGCGGGGGACGGGACGGTCAACCACATCAAGGTCGGCGTCAAGTTGCTGATCCTGGTCGTGATCGCCGCCCTGGTCTACCTGCGCCGGGACGACGAGGCGGTGCCCACCCCGGTCTTCGGCACGGTTGGTCTGCTGACCGTCGCGAACATCTTCATCGCCGTCCTGTGGTGAGCGATCCGACCGGCTGACGCCCCCCGACCGCCCCGGCGTCGTTCCTCCC
>NZ_VKHS01000675.1 GCF_014141525.1 Streptomyces calidiresistens | reverse complement strand
ATAAGAGACAGGTGGGGGACAGTCGGGCCGGGGTGGTTCGCGGTGCCGGTGCCGCGAACGCTCCCGGCGGATGTATGAGCCGATTTCCGGAAATCGGCCTCTGAGCGGAAGGCGGCGCCGGCACAATTCCCTGCCATGACTGCTGCCGACGGCCTGCTGCCGTCCACCGCCCGCATATTCGTCGCCGGGCACCGGGGCCTGGTGGGTTCCGCCGTGACCCGGCGCCTGGAGGCCGAGGGCCACGAGGTGATCACCCGCACCCGCGGGGAGGTCGATCTGCGCGACGCGGAGGCGACGGCCGCCCTCCTGCGGGAGACCCGTCCCGACGCCGTGGTCCTGGCCGCCGCCCGGGTCGGGGGGATCATGGCCAACCACCGTTACCCGGTGCCGTTCCTGGAGGACAACCTCCGCATCCAGCTGAGCGTGATCGCCGGGGCGCACGCCGCCGACGTGGACCGACTGCTGTTCCTGGGCTCCTCGTGCATCTACCCCAAGCACGCGCCCCAGCCGATCCGGGAGGAGTCGCTGCTCACCGGCCCCCTGGAGCCGACCAACGAGCCCTACGCCCTGGCCAAGATCGCCGGGATCTGCCAGGTGCGCTCCTACCGTCGCCAGTACGGCCGCCGCTACATCGCGGCGATGCCGACCAACCTCTACGGCCCCGGCGACAACTTCGATCCGGAGACCTCGCACGTCCTGCCCGCCCTGATCCGACGTTTCCACGAGGCCCGGGAGGCGGGGGCCCCGGAGGTGGTGCTGTGGGGCAGCGGCACGCCCCGGCGCGAGTTCCTGCACAGCGACGATCTCGCGGCGGCCTGTCTGACGCTGTTGCGCTCCTACGACGAACCCGACCCGATCAACGTGGGGTGCGGCTCCGATCTGACCATCGCCGAACTGGCCGCGACCGTCGCCTCGGTCACCGGCTTCACCGGCCGGATCGCCTGGGACACGTCGCGTCCCGACGGCACGCCCCGCAAACTGCTGGACGTCTCCCGCCTGGACAAGTTGGGCTTCACCCCGGCAATCCCCCTGGCGGAGGGGATCCGGGACACCTATCGGTGGTGGTTGCACGCGAACTCCTGAGGGGCCCGGAGGGTCCGGAGAACCCCGTCCGGCCGGCCGGGCCGGCGCGGGGCGGGCCGACGGGAACCGAAGAGAGGGACGAGAGGGGCGAGAGGGGACGAGGAAGGTGGGAGGCGGGGAGGAGCTGTGAGGAGGGGCCACGGGGCCACCGGTTCCCGGCCGGCGGCCCCGGCTCTCAGTAGGCCCCTCTGCCCCCCGCCACCGCCCGGGCCGTGCGGGCCAGCACGTCCAGGTCCCCGGTCAGCGACCAGTTGTCGGTGTAGGACAGGTCGAGCGCCAGGCTCTCCTCCCAGGAGAGGTCCGAGCGACCCCCCACCTGCCAGGGGCCGGTCAGACCGGGGCGCACCTCCAACCGGCGGTGCTCCACGGGTCCGTAGCGGGCGACCTCCTCCGGCAGCGGCGGACGCGGCCCCACCAGGGACATCTCGCCGCGCAGCACGTTCCACAGCTGCGGCAGTTCGTCCAGGGAACTGCGGCGCAGCAGCCGGCCGACCCGGGTCACGCGGGGATCGCGGCGCATCTTGAACAGCGGGCCGCTCTGCTCGTTGGCCTCCTCCAGCGTGCCGCGCAGCCGATCGGCGTCGGGGACCATGCTGCGGAACTTCCACATCTCGAAGGGGACGCCCCGGTGACCGATCCGACGCTGGCGGAAGAACACCGGCCCGCGGGAGTCCAGACGGACGGCGAGGGCGATCAGGGCGAACAGCGGGGCCAGCAGGAACAGGCCCAGCGCCGCCCCGACCCGGTCCAGCACGTGCTTGACCAGCAACGGCGGCCCGCCGCGGGCCGGGGCGAGGATCTGGATCAGTTGCAGGCCGGCGGCGGTGGAGACGAGCACCCGGCGCGGCGAGACCTCACTCAGCCCCGAGGAGATCATCAGCGGCAGCCCGGCGTCCTGCACCTGCCACGCGAGCCGGCGCAGGCGTTCACCGGCCAACCGGCTGCCGGGGACGACGAGGACCAGATCGGCGCCGCAGCGCCGGGCGGCCCCGGTCACGACGCCCTCGTCCGGGTCCCCTTCCGCCGGTGAGGGACGCTCGGGCACCGGCCCGGCGGTCAGCCGCCCGGTCACGGGGAGGCCACCGGCCGGTGTGCCGGCCCCCACCGGTACGGCGCCGACCACCACGTAGGGATGGTCGGTGCGGGCCGCGAGCCGGGCGGTGACGTCACCGACCGGCCCCGCCTCGCCCACCACCAGGACCCGGCGAACGGCTTCCGCCGCCCGTCTCCTGGCGGTCAACCGGCCGTGGATCAGGGCGCCGGTGAGGGCGGACAGGAACAGTGCCGGCAGCAGGGCCACCAGCGCCGCGCCGATGGCCGAGTTCTCCCCGGTGAGCACCCGCAGGAGGGCCAGGACGCCCACCAACAGCGCCCAGTCGTGCGCGGCGGCCACCAACCCGCGGGACTCACCGATCACCCGGCGGACGTAACGCAGGTGGCCGGCGCGGATCACCAACCACGCCGCGCACGCGACCACCGCCGACAGCACGGGGCGCGACTGGCCGGTCGCGTGGTACACACCGGCGACGGGAACGAGCACCCCCAGGGCGTCGCTCGCGATCGCCAGGGGCGCGTACCCGCGGCCCCGGGCGCCGGTGTCCCCGGGCAGGCCCCGCAGCGGTGGGCGGCCGGCGCCGGTGTCCTCGCGACGGGTGGTGCGGGTGGTGCGGGTGGTGCGGGACATACCGACGTGTTGCATGAAACCCCCCGGAAACCGTCAGGAACCCCTGTCCTCTCCCCGCACGGACCGGCATCTCCCCATGCCGCTCCGCGGGTACTCGAATGATGAGAGTAGGGGATCCAACTTGTGTTCGGTTGTGGTTCGTTGGAACTTTCCCGAGGGGTCGGGCGGAGTTGGCCGCTTTCATCTCGCAACGATCGGAACCGGGGCTTCCGCCCCTCCGCCGGGACGGGCGGGGGAACCGGCTGGCCTTTA
>NZ_VKHS01000674.1 GCF_014141525.1 Streptomyces calidiresistens | reverse complement strand
GGGTCCGTCGGATCGGGGGTGTCGCCCGGCGTCGGCTGCGGGAGCCGAACCGCCGGGGTGGAACAGGACCGTAGAGAGGTCTGGACCACTGGGCAAGGGACTGAACCATTACTTCGGGCGCGGTTAAGGGCCGCTTAAGGAAGACGAGACCGGGACGCGCCGCGGCGGGGACCGGTAGAGTGCCGCCGGCTCCCTCGGGAGCCGGCCGTCAGGGGAGGCACCACGGGGGAGCGCCCAGGGGCACAGGGGGAAGGGAACGTCACGATGGTGATGATCTGGATCGGCGTCACAGGTCTGGTCCTGGCCGGAATCTTTCTGTTGGTGGCGCGATCGGCCGCCAAGCGGGTGCGCGGCATCGCCGGCACGGAGACCAGCACGATCGCCGAACTGCACGAACTCCACCGGGCCGCCGAGGAGGCCGCCGGCGCCGGCCACTTCCGCTACCGCTGCGAGATCGTCGCCGACACCGTCGTGCCGGAGGGGGGACCGCTCGTCTCCGAACTGGCGAGGCGCGAGTGCGTCTGGCACAAGCACCGCGTCACCCACAAGTACTGGGAGATGCGCACCGACAACGAGGGCAACCGACGCCGCGAGGAGAAGTCGCGGGTCGTCTCCCAGCACGTCAGCGCCGAGGACCTGCTGGTCCGGGACGCCACCGGGGACATCCTGGTGCGGCCGGGGAAGAAGGAGATCGACCGGCCGGAGAAGATCCTCGACCGCTTCGAGCGCGACACCGGCTCCGGCTCCGGGGGGCTCTCCTTCGGCGGGTTCACCCTGAGCCTGCCCTCCGACGGCGGCAGCATCGGCTTCCAACAGGAGGAGTGGGTGGTCGCGCCGGGCCGCCGCCTGTACGTGCTGGGGGAGGTGTCCGACGACCACGGACGCCTGGTGATCGGACCGCCCTCCGACGGCGGGCTCTTCATCGTCTCCACCCGCAGCGAGGAGGAACTCCTGGGGGCCGCACGGGGACGGGAACGCGGCTTCGGGATCGCCGGCAGGGTGCTGGGCGTCGTCGGCGCGCTGCTGATCGTCGCCGGCGCGGTCTCCGCGCTGCTCTGAGCGACCGCGCCGCCGGGCGCCGCCGCGGGACGGGGCCGACCCCGGTCCGGCGGCCCCGGCGATCGTGGCCCGGGCGTCGGGCAGCGGCGGCCGGGGCGGCGCGTCGACGGGGCACCGGAACCACGGAACCGGCCGGGGCGCAGGAGCGGGCGCCCACTCCGAGGACCCGGCGATCCGTCAACCCGGCGGGGCGCGGGGCGCCGCGCCGGGTCGAACCCCACCCCGGGTGGACGCTAGCGTTCGCCGCCGGGCACCCACAGCACGTCGCCAACCTCCTTGTTGGCCGTCCGGGCCAGGATGAACAGCAGGTCGGAGAGACGGTTGAGGTAGGTGGCGGTCAGCGGGTTCATCGTCTCCCCGTGCTCCTCCATCGCCGCCCAGGTGGAGCGCTCGGCCCGCCGCACCACCGTGCACGCCTGGTGCAGCAGCGCCGCGCCGGGGGTGCCGCCGGGCAGGATGAAGCTGCGCAGCTTCTCCAGCTCCTCCAGGAACCGGTCGCAGTCGGCCTCCAGTCGGTCCACGTACGCCTGTTCCACGCGCAGCGGCGGGTACTTCGGGTCCTCCACCACCGGCGTGGAGAGGTCGGCGCCGACATCGAAGAGGTCGTTCTGGACCCGGACCAGGACCTTGCGGACCTCCTCGGGGAGGTTCCCCAGGGCCAGGGCGGTGCCGATCACGGCGTTCGCCTCGTTGGCGTCCGCGTAGGCGGCGATCCGCGAGTCGGTCTTGGCGGTGCGGCTCATGTCGCCCAGGGCGGTGGTTCCCTGATCCCCGGTGCGGGTGTAGATGCGGGTGAGGTTGACCATGCGGCGAGCCTACGGCCCGGGCGACCGCCCCGTCCGGTGGTGTGATGTCCGCCATGTGAGACGTGACGCGTGTCTCCATCGCTCCCCAAAGGTCCCTCGCGGCACTACATTCCTGCCCGGGGACCACTCAGCGTGCATCGGAGGAAACAGACGTGGCAGGAAAGCTCGCCGTCATCGGGGCCGGCCTCATGGGGTCCGGAATCGCCCAGGTCTCCGCGCAGGCGGGCTGGGAGGTGGTCCTGCGGGACATCACCGACGAGGCCCTGACCCGGGGTCGGGACGGTATCGAGCGCTCGCTGGGCAGGTTCGTCGCCAAGGAGCGGATCACCGCCGCCGACGCGGAGGCCGCGCTGGGGCGCATCACCACCACCACCGACCTGGAGGCCGCCGCCGACGCCGACATCGTGGTGGAGGCGGTCTTCGAGCGGATCGACGTCAAGCGGGAGATCTTCCGCGCCCTGGACGGGATCGTGAAGGACGACGCGATCCTGGCCACCAACACCTCCGCCATCCCGATCACCAAGATCGCCGCCGTGACGGAGCGCCCCGAGCGGGTGGTGGGCACGCACTTCTTCTCGCCGGTGCCGATGATGCGCCTGTGCGAGTTGGTGCGCGGCCTGAAGACCACCGACGACACCCTCGCCCGGGCCCGGGAGTTCGCCGAGTCCACCGGCAAGACCTGCGTGGTGGTCAACCGGGACGTGGCGGGTTTCGTGACCACCCGCCTGATCTCCGCGCTGGTCGTGGAGGCCGCCCGGCTGTACGAGTCGGGGGTGGCCAGCGCCGAGGACATCGACACCGCCTGCCGGCTCGGCTTCGGCCACGCCATGGGGCCGCTGGAGACCGCCGACCTCACCGGGGTGGACATCCTGCTGCACGCCACGGAGAACATCTGGACTGAGTGCCGGGAGGACAAGTTCGCCCCGCCGGAGCTGATGCGCCGGATGGTGGACGCCGGTGACCTGGGCCGCAAGAGCGGTGTGGGTTTCCACGACCACCGCTCCGACGACTGACCCGCGGTCCCCTCGCGTCGGCCCGACGGGTGTAGATGCGGGTGAGGTTGACCATGCGGCGAGCCTACGGCCCGGGCGACCGCCCCGTCCGGTGGTGTGATGTCCGCCATGTGAGACGTGACGCGTGTCTCCATCGCTCCCCAAAGGTCCCTC
>NZ_VKHS01000673.1 GCF_014141525.1 Streptomyces calidiresistens | reverse complement strand
CCGCCCCGCCCTCCGTGCCGCTGCGGGACACCTGGGTGGAGGGCCCCGGCGGACCCATCCACGTACTGGTGCAGACCCCGCCCGGCGAGGGCCCCTTCCCCACCGTCTTCGACATCCACGGCGGGCCGGCCGCCCACGACTCGGACGCCTTCGCCGCCCAACCGGCCGCCTGGGTGGACCACGGCTTCGCCGTCATCCGGGTCAACTACCGGGGCTCCACCGGCTACGGCCGGGAGTGGACGGACGCCCTGAAGCACCGGGTCGGGCTCATCGAGCTGGAGGACATCGCCGCGGTGCGGGAGTGGGCCGTCACCGAGGGCCCCGCCGACCCCGAGCGCCTGGTGCTCTCCGGCGGCTCCTGGGGCGGCTACCTGACACTGCTGGGGCTCGGCGTGCAGCCCGACCTGTGGACGGTGGGCGTGGCCGCCGTGCCCGTCGCCGACTACGTGACCGCCTACCACGACGAGATGGAGGCGCTGAAGGCCCTGGACCGCACCCTGTTCGGCGGCACCCCGGAGGAGATGCCCGAGCAGTGGCGCGCCTCCTCGCCGATCACCCACGTGGACGAGGTCAAGGCGCCGGTCTTCATCTCGGCGGGGGTCAACGATCCCCGCTGTCCGATCCGGCAGATCGAGAACTACGTGGAGCGGCTGGCGGCACGCGGCGCCCCGCACGAGGTCTACCGCTACGACTCCGGGCACGGCTCCCTGGTCGTGGAGGAGCGGGTCAAGCAGACCCGGCTGGAGATCGGGTTCGCCCTGAGGCATCTTCCGGCGTCGACGGGCTGACCGGCTCCGGGCCGTCGGTGCGGTCGGCCGGAGCGGCCGGAGCGGCGGAGTCGGCCGGTGCGGGGGCATCGGTCGACCCCGCCGTCGACCCCGCCGTCGGCCCCGCCGCGGCGGCCCCGGCCGCCCCCGCGTCCGCCAGGGCGTCGCGCCGGACCTCCACCTCCCGGCGCAGCAGCCGGTACCACATGAAGATCACGAAGGCCGCGAAGACGAACCACTCGGCGGTGTAACCGAGGTTCTGGAACGCCTTGAGGTCCAGCACCGTCCCCGCCGCGGCCTCCGGCGGGACCACCACCAGCGGCGCCTCCGCCTCCCGCACCGTCAGCCAGCCGTCCAGCACCGGGTACGGCAGCACGTTGATCAGGGACGCCGCGCCGACCACCCCCACCTGGCCGTCGGGCAGCCCCGTGGGCGCACCGATCGCGCGCGGGGACTCGGGGGCCTGCAGCACGCCGATCACCGTCACCGGTCCCCCGTCCGCCGGCGGCACCCCGTCCGGAACGGCGTCGGCGGGCAGCCAGCCGCGCACCACCGGCACGGCGGGGCCGCCGTCCGCCGGGATCAGGGGGGTGAGGATCCGGAACCCGGGCTCGCCCTCGGCCGAACGGCGCGGCACCAGAAGCTCGTTGTCCGCATCCCACTCACCGCTCACCTCGGCGGTGCCGCCGACGGTGTCGGTGGTGAGGGGCAGCAGTTCCTCCAGCGGCACCGGCACGGCCGACGCGGCCTCCTCGGTCTGCCGCTGGTGTTCCCGGTGGCCGTCCACCCGGTCCTCGAAGCGACCCAGCTGCCAGAACCCCATGATCAGGCAGAAGGGCACGGCGAACACGAGGAAGAGGTTGATCGCCCACCAGCGCGGGGTCAGCAGGAACCGGTACACGTGCCCACGGTACTCGGCTCCCGCGCACCGACCGGGTCGGGGTGGGCGGAACCGGACGGGTCCGCCCGAAACGCGCCCGTTCCCGGCGAGGGGCCCCGCGGCGCGACGGCTCCGGGGCGCGGTCGGCCCGCGCCCCGGGGGGGTCCCCTCGTTCCGCCCCTCCCGACGTCAGTGGTCGGCCAGCACCCCGGTGCGGTAGACGGTGCCGGTGCACACGCCCGGCAGGTCGATGCGGGCCGCCTGCGGATCCCCCACGGCGGGCGTGTAGCGCAGGGTCGTGCCCGCCTCGCCGCCCCCGTCGGTCCCGCCGCCCTCGCCGGCGGATCCGCTGTCCCCGCCGGAGCCGCCGGTGGACCCGGGGGATCCGGTGGAGCCGGCGGAGGGGGATCCCTCCGCGTCGGTCCCGGCGCCGGTACCGGCGGTCGTCGTACCGCCGTCGGTCGGCGCCTCGGTCTCCTCACCGCCCTCCGGGTCGGTGCCGCCGGGCGTCTCCTCCCCGACCTCGCCGGAGCCCCCGCCACCGGCCGGCGGTTCGCTCTCGCCGGGATCGGGGGACGGCCGACCCGGCACCGGACAGCCACCGTCGGTGGTGCCCCGCCGCGGAACCCAGGCGAAACGCACCTCGTAGCTCTCACCGGGCAGCAGCACCAGGTCCTGCTCCCAGCTCTCCGCCGTCGGCAGCCCCGTCGCCCGGTCGCCCTCGGTGCGGTCCATCACCTGCACCGGGGTGTCCACACCGGCCGCCCCGTACGGCGCCGCGACGAGATCACCCGCGCCGCGCACCCGGCAGGCCTCCGCGGAGATGTTGGCCAGGCGGATGACCCCGTGGATGTGCCCGTCGCCGTCCGGCGTTCCCACCTCGGTGCGTGCCGCCCCCAGGTGGGAACGCTCGCACCGGGGCGAGGTCAGGGCCAGGGCCTCGCGCCGCTCCTCGGGGGTGGCGCCCCCGCCCTCGGCGGCACCGGCGTCGGGATCCCCGGGACCCTCCGGCACACCGTCGCTCCCGGCGTCCTCCCCGGCGCCACCGGAGCTGTGGATGCCGGGCCCGCCCGCGGGGTCGTTGGCGCCGGTGCTCCCACCGGCGCTCTCGTCGTACCCGGCCCCGGTGGGCGAGGTGTCGGCCGCCCGGGAGGCGGTGGTGGCGTGCAGCACCGCCGGGGTGCCCACCGCCAACACCACCACCGAGGCGGCCGAGGCGACCATGCGGTGGCGCCTGCGGCGGCGGGCGGGGACGGCGCGGCGGAGCGTCTCCAGGGCGACCGGCGAGGGTCGCAGGTCCTCCACCGAGGCGTGCAGCATGCGCCGCAGCTCGTCCTCCACCGGCTCCACCGGCTCCGGCCCCGCCACGGGATCGGCGGGGGTGGGGTC
>NZ_VKHS01000672.1 GCF_014141525.1 Streptomyces calidiresistens | reverse complement strand
GTCGGGGGCAGGTCGCGGAGGGTGAGGTGTTCCGGCAGCGCGGGCAGCCACGGCCGGACGCCCGGCGCGAGGTCCGGCAGCAGGTCGGCGGCCTCGCGCAGCGCCGTCACCAGGGCGCCGAGGTCGGTGGGCCGTTCCTCGGTGACCGTCTCGCCCTCGTCCTCCTCCCGGTCGGTCACGACCGGGCGGCCCAGCCCCTGCCAGGTCAGCTCGGCGGCCCGCACCGGGCGGGCGGGCCCGGCCGACGAGACCTCCCCGTCCCCGTCCTCCCCGGGAGGGGCCGCGCCGGGGCGTTCGGCGCCCACCCAGGCGGTCTGGAAGGCGGTGGGGGTGCCGCCGCCGCGCCGCACCAGCGCCCGGCCGGGGGTGTGCGGGGAGATGGTGACCGCGTCCGGGGAGTCGATGATGTCCTGGCTCTCGGAGCGGTCGGTGACCCGCAGCGCGATCCGCAGGTTGGTGTTGGCCTTGATCTCGTTGTTCACCGAGCCGGCCGGGCGCTGGGTGGCCAGCAGCAGGTGCAGGCCCAGTGAACGGCCGCGCTGCGCCAGGTTGATCAGGCCCGGGACGAAGCCCGGCAACTCGCGGACCAGGGTGGCGAACTCGTCGATCACGATGAGCAGCCGGGGCAGCGGCGCCAGGCGCGGGTCGCGGGCCCGCTTGGCCCGGTACTCGGCGTGGTCCTTGGCCTCGACCTCCGCCAGCACCGTCTCGCGGCGCCGCAGCTCGGCGTCGAGGGAGGCCAGCGCGCGCTGCACCAGGTGGCCGTCGAGGTCGGTGATCATGCCCAGGGTGTGCGGGAGTTCCGCGCACTCCCGGAAGGCGCTGCCGCCCTTGTAGTCCACCAGGACGAAGGTCAGTTCGTCGGGTCGGTTCACCGCCGCCAGGGAGGCGATGAGGGTCTGGAGGAGTTCGGACTTGCCGGAGCCGGTGGTGCCGCCGACCAGGCCGTGCGGCCCGTCCCGCACCAGGTCCAGCCGCAGCAGGTTCTCGTATCCGCGCCCCAGCACGAAGGAGGTGGAGGCGGGGCGGCGGTTCCACAGCTCCACCACCTTCGCCGGGTCCGGCGGTTCCTGGTCCAGCAGTGGCAGCAGCCGCACGTCCGCCGGAAGGCCGGAGTCGGCGTCCACGCTCACGTCCCGCACCGGCGCCACGGAGCGGGCCACCTCCTCGCACCAGGCCGGGGTGACCAGATCGGCGCGGATGTCCTCCACCGCCGGCATGCCCGAGGCGCGCAGGGTCAGCCGGTTTCCGTGCGAGGAGACCACCACCGTGCACTCCTCGGGCAGCAGCCGCTCCCGTTCGTCCAGGCAGAGCGAGAAGATCCGCACCGCCGGGCCGGTGGTCAACAGTTCCACCACGCCCGGCACGTCCCGCAGCCGGCGGGCGCCGTCGAGGACGACCAGGATGTCCGGCTCGGTCATCAGGGTCCGGCCCAACGCCGAGGAGGAGGCCTGCACCCGGGCGCGCAGCCGGGAGAGCAGTTCGTTGACCCGGTGGGCGGTGCTCTCCGGGTCGTTGCCCAGCGCCACCACCGCCTCCGGGGCGATGCCCCGCAGGTGCGGCAGCCAGCGCACCCAGCCCCACGACTCGGCGTGCTCGTCGGTGGTCAGGACGACGATCCTCAGGTCGCGCGGGCTGTGCAGGACGGCGCTCTGGGCGACCGCCCAGCGGGCCAGGGCGCGCGGCCCGTCGCCGGAGCCGGTGAAGCCGACCACCCCGCACTCGGCCACCTCGACGCCGTAGGGCACGTCCGCCAACCGCCAGTGCACGGAGCGGTGGTGGCTCTCCCGAGCCTGGTCCTCGATCCGCTTGAGCGAGGCCCGGGTGACCGTGCCCAGCCGCAGCACGAGGTGGTCGGGGTCGCGGCGGCGCCGCTCCCACAGCTGCCGGCCGGGGCCGGAGGCGTGCAGCAGGACGGCCGCGGGGTCGGGGAAGGCGCGGTTGCGCAGGCCGCGTTCGGCGACGGTGGCCTTGCGCATCTCCGACTCCAGCGCGGCCCGCCGGAGCCGGTACAGGCGCAGTTTCTCGGCGTGTTGGCGACGGCCGCTGCGCCGGGCCATCACCCAGTTGCTGATCGCCATCAGGGGGGTGAAGAAGACGAAGACGACGAAGAAGAAGTTGCGGAAGAGGCTGATCAGCACCAGGCCCATGATCAGCGGCATGATGATCATGAGGAACGGAAAGGCCCGGCCGCGGTTGGCCGTCGGGGGGCCGGGCAGCCGCAGCGACTCGTCGTCCAGGTGCGGGGCCAGCCGCGGCGGCCGGTTGTACTCGACGCCGACGCCGTCCGCCGACGGGTTGACCGCCGCGTCCGGCTCGAACGGGGCCCCGTGCCGCAGCAGGTGGTCTCCCAGCGCGAGGTCCGCCCAGGCCGGCCACTCGATCGCCCCGTCGGTCGGGCGCGGCAGCTCGGTGGGCGGCGGGAGCGGTGGTTCCTCCGGCAGTCCGTCCGGGCCGGGCGGCGGCGGTGCGACGGAGTGACCGCCGGGACCGCCGTCCCGGGGGCCGGCGGGCTCCTCGTCGGTGAGCGGTATGCCGGTGTCGGGATCCACGGGCGGCGGCGGGGTGAGACTGCGCAGTCCGCACCGCTCGGGGTCGGCGTCCCGGGGCAACAGGACGGAGACCGAGCCGTCCGTCCCGACGGTGATCCACACGCCCGAGGCCGGCACGCCCGGGCCCGGGTCGCCGTCGGGGCGCAGCGCGCACCCCCGGTCGGTACCGAACTCGTGCCGGCCCGGGCCCAGCCGCCACACCCGACCGGCGCCGGGACCGGAGACGTGCCGCAACTCCACCAGGGTGGGGTCGCCGGGGGGCGGGAAACGCACCGGGCGACCGGGCTCGGCCTCGTCCTCCGCCAGGGGCGCGCCCAGCCCCAGCAGCGCCCCCTCGCGCACGCCGCAGGCGCTCAGCGGCAGGTCGGGGTCGAGCCGGATGGTGCCGTGGTAGAGGTCCGGCGGGGCGGCCTCCGCGCCGGGGCCGCCGGCGGTCCCGGCACCGCTCCCGGCGGGCGGGGCGTCCTCCTCCCCGTCCCGGGGGTCGGGGG
>NZ_VKHS01000671.1 GCF_014141525.1 Streptomyces calidiresistens | reverse complement strand
CTCCGCGCCCTCCGCGCCCGCCCGACCCCGTCGCCCGCCGGCCCGCAGGGCGACCCTCGGGGCCGCCTCCCGCCCCGCCGGAAACCACCCCGATTGACCGAAAACCGATCGAAAGGGGAGGGTCCGCCCGCACCGGTGACCCGCCGGGCGGACATGGGAGGGGCCGTACGGGACAGAAGCCCGAAAACCCCGGCGGGACCGTGACGTCCCCGAGGCGACCGACGACGAGGCCGACGCGGGTGTCGACGCCGCCGGGTGACCACCGCACGACGGGCCGTGGAGCCCGTCACGAATCCGGGAGGTACGTTGACCCCGCCGACCGGTGCCGCCGGCACCCTCGAGTCGTCCCACGCGTCGGAGGTCGAGTCCCCCGACGCCACCGGGGAACTCACCCGGCTGTCCGCCCGGGACTCCGCACGCGTCCTGACACAACTGTTGCTGCCCACCGCCGCCAAGGGCCCGATCATCCGCCGGCCCGCCCCGATGAAGCTCTCCGAACGCCACGGCTGGGACCGTCGGGCGCTGGCCCTGATGGCCGAGTTGCGGGAGCGCTAC
Source organism: Streptomyces calidiresistens (assembly GCF_014141525.1). GTDB lineage: Bacteria > Actinomycetota > Actinomycetes > Streptomycetales > Streptomycetaceae > Streptomyces > Streptomyces calidiresistens. The sequence continues at coordinate 2,493 of NZ_VKHS01000671.1, read as the reverse complement.
GGGGACGGTCCGGTGATGGTCACCACCGCCGCCCGGCCGATCGCCCTGCTGCTCACCCCCGACGGCATGAGCCGGGCCCTCGACCGGACTCCCGACCCGTTCACCCCCGACACCCTGGAGAAGCGGTGGGCGCTGGGGCAGTTCCAGCCCCACGGCTCGCTGATCTCGCGCGGTGGGGAACGGCGGGCCCGCCGCCGGGTCAACGAGAAGGCCCTGGAGATGACCCGGCCGATGCACTCGGCCGCCCCGGAGGTGACGCGCCGCGCCGCCGAGGAGGCCTCCGCCACCGTGCGGCGGGCGCTGCGGCACGGCGTGCTGGGATGGGACGAGTTCAACGAGACGTGGTGGCGCGCGGTGCGGAGGATCGTCCTGGGCGAGGCCGCGGCGGACGACACCGAACTCACCCGACGTCTGGACGTGCTGCGCTCGGCCGCCAACCTCTCCCTGCTGCGCACCCGGCAGCGGGCCCGCCGCGACGAGTTCCTGCTGCGGGTCCACCGGTACGCCTTCGCCGCCGAGCCGGGCACCATCGCCCACGAACTCCACGAGCCGGGAATCGGCCGACCGGAGGCCGACCCGGTCGGGCAGATCCCGCACTGGATGTTCGCCTACGAGCCCGCGGGCATGGTCACCTATCGCGCCCTGGCCCTGTTGGCGGGGCACCCGCGGCAGGCCGCCGAGGCGGTCCGGGAGGTGCGGGAGGCCGGTGACCCGGTGACCCCCCACCCGCTGCCCTACCTGCGGGCCTGCGTGCGCGAGTCGGTGCGCCTGTGGCACACCACCCCGCTGTTGTTGCGGGAGACCACCGAGCCCACCCGCTGGCCGGGCGGCACCATGCCCGCCGGGACCCTGGTGGTGGCGTACACCCCGTGGTTCCAGCGCGGCGGGTTCGCCGCCCCGTACGAGAACTCCTTCGCTCCCGAGCAGTGGATCTCGGGTGAGGCGGAGGAGAATCCGGCGCTCGTCCCCTTCAGCGACGGCCCCGGGCGGTGTCCGGGGGAGAACCTGGTGCTGCTGACGGCGAGCTCGTGGCTGGCCGGGATGATGGCGCACACCGACTGGAAGGTGATCTCCCGACCCGCCCCCCGGGCCGGTGAGCCGATCCCCGCCCTGTTGGACCACTTCACGCTGTACTTCTCCCCCCGGCCCCGGCCGACCGCCGACTGAACGCGCCGACGCCTCGAACGGCCCCCGCACCGCCTCCTCGGCGGGAACCGGCGGGCCGTTCGACGCGTTCCCCCGCCGGGGCCGCCGACGGCCCCCGACGCCCCGTCGGCACCGGGGCCCGCGAACACCGGTGGTTTCGCCGATGCGCGGGTGCGCCCCGCGGCTGAACGATGACCGTGTCCACCCCCCACACAGCAGGGAGACACGAGTCCCATGGAGCCGCAACGGAACGAGGCCGGGCCCACCACCGGCCGGCACAGGCGCACGTCCCGCCGCCGCATCCTGTCGTTGGGTGTAGCGGCGCTCTTCGCCATCGGCGGGGCCGGAGTGGTCGCCCTCCCCAGCGCGATGGCCGGCGAGACCACCACGAGCAGCGTCTCCGCGCAGAACCAGTACCAGCGCGGGCCCGACCCGACGGTGTCGAGCATCGAGGCCCGCACCGGTCACTACCGGACCTCGAGCACCCGGGTCTCCTCCTTCGCCTCCGGCTTCGGCGGCGGAACCATCTATTACCCGACCACCACGAGCGACGGCACCTTCGGCGGCGTCGCGATCGCCCCGGGCTACACGGCCTCGTCCTCCTCCATGGACTGGCTGGGGCCGCGCATCGCCTCCCAGGGCTTCGTGGTGTTCGTCATCGACACCAACACCCGGCTGGACCAGCCCTCCTCGCGCGGGCGTCAGCTCCTGGCCGCGCTGGACTACCTGACCGAGCGCAGCTCCGAACGGCACCGCGTGGACTCCAACCGCCTGGCGGTCATGGGGCACTCGATGGGTGGCGGCGGCGCCCTGGAGGCCACCATCTCCCGGCCGTCGTTGAAGGCGTCGATCCCGCTGACCCCGTGGAACCTCACGAAGAACTGGAGCCGGGTCACCACCCCGACCCTGATCGTGGGCGCCGAGCGCGACAGCGTCGCCTCCGTGCGCAGCCACTCCATCCCCTTCTACACCAGCCTGTCGTCCTCGACCGACCGCATGTACGTCGAGCTGAGCGGCGCCTCGCACTTCGCGCCGAACGTCTCCAACACCACCATCGCGAAGTACAGCATCTCCTGGCTCAAGCGGTTCGTGGACAACGACACCCGCTACGACCGGTTCCTGTGCCCGCTGCCCAACGAGCGCGACATCTCGGACATCCGCGGCAACTGCCCGCGCTGACGTCCCGGCGGTGCCCCCGGGGCACCGCTCCGCGCCACCGGCCGGTGGTCCGCCCTCCACGGGCGGGCCGCCGGCCCCGCGCGTTCCCCCCGTCCCCCGCCCCGGGGGCGGGCCGGCAGGATCACGGACATGTCCTCATCCACGTCCCGGTCCCACCGCGCCCCGGCC
>NZ_VKHS01000670.1 GCF_014141525.1 Streptomyces calidiresistens | reverse complement strand
GCCGACGATAGTGCCGTAGCCGAAGGCGAGGACATCGGTCGCGGCGAGAACCAGCCGGCTGGCCGCCGCCGCGGCGGCGGCCTCCGGGGCCGGGAGCAGCGGCACCAGCGCCAGGGCGAGCAACGCCTCCCGCACCCCGATGCCGTCCGGCAGGATCACCACCAGGCTCGCCAGGGCGGTGGCCAGCGCGAATCCGCCCACGCAGGGGATCAGCGCGGCCATCGGATCGGCGCCCAGCGCGACGACCAGCACCCACAGGTGAAGGCCGGTGACCACCCAGGAGATCCCGCACAGCCACACCGAGCGCCGCAGCACGTCGGTGGGGACCTCGGCGAGCCGGCGGCCCAGCGCGGGCACCCGGCGCACGATCCGGATGGCGGTGCCCAACAGCCACGGCATGACGAGCAGGAGGAGGACGGCAGCCACGGCGGAGGCCAGCGCGGCGCCGCCGCCGTGGAGCAGCCCCAGCAGCGTCGGTGCGCCGAGCGCGCCCCCGGTGGCCAGGGCCACCGCCCCGTACAGGCCGAAGGCGGCCGTGAAGTGCAGCACGGTGATGCCCGAGGAGGCCGCCAGACGGACCTGGAGCACGATGGACCACATCACGCCCGGCACGTACTTCCCCAGGCTTCCCGCCGCGAAGAGCCGGACGGCCGTCGCCCGCGTCATCGGCCGGGAGAGCGCCTGCAGCGGTTCGCGCCAGGAGAGCGCGGTCAGCCACAGGCCGAGCAGGGCGGGGAGGACGGCCAGGGGCAGCACCGGCCCCAGTCGGCCGACCGCCGCCTCCGCCGCCGCCCGGTCCCCGGCCACGGAGCGCACCAGGAAGCCCGCGCACGCCACCACCAGCAGCACCGTCAGGGTGTGTCGGACGAGGGGGCGGCGCAGGGTGGTGCGCAGGGTGGTGAGGAGTCGGACGCCGACGGGTCGCAGCCGCGTCCCGGGGCGCGGTTCCGGGGACCCCCCGGTCCCCGGAACCGCGCGCGGGACGGTCGTGCGCGGGTCGCTCACCCGCCCTCCCCGGTGCCGGTGCCGGTGTCCGGGTTCCGGTAGCGCCGGCGGAAGGCGGGGGAGAGCGCCCAGCGTCCGGCCCCCACCAGGGCGGCGGCGCCGGTGGTGGCGTGGGTCATCAGGTGCAGTGCCGCCATCGCGGGCAGGGCCCGGCCGCCGGCCCGCTCGCGCAGGAGGCGGAGCATCCCGCGTTCCGCGACGGCGAAGAGGCCGAGGCCCGCGCCGGCTACCGCCGCCCCCGCCCGGGGGCGGACGGCCGCCCCGAGGAGCCCGGCGCCGATCAGGGCGGTGCCGGCCACGGCGAGCGGTTGGTGGGCGGTGTCGGAAAGCCCGGGACGGGCCCGACCACGGTCCGCGAACAGGGCGACCAGCGGCACCGAGCGCCGGTACTGCTTGCGCAGCAGGACGCCGAGACGGTCGTCGTCGTCGTGGCGCCCCACGATGGCCGGGTCCAGGACGACCCGGGCCAGCGGGGCGAGTCGGGCGCCGTACTCGACGTCCTCGGTGTCCCGCAGCGTCTCGTCCAGCGGGCCCGCCCGGTCGTACACCGCCCGGGGCATGGCGCCGAGGGAGAAGTAGGCGGCCCGCACGTCACCGGCGGTGCGCCGGCGCCAGTGGTGTCCGTGCAGCACCTTGTAGCGTTCCACCCAGCCGTCGTCGATCAGCGGCACGTCGTCGTAGTTGCCGCAGACGAACCCGATGTCCGGGTCGGATTCCAGCAGGTCGACGGCGCGTTCGACGGCGTCGGGGCGCAGCGCGATGTCGGAGTCGAGGAAGAACAGGACGGAACCGGTGCTGTGCCGCACGCCGGTGTTGCGGGCGGCGGAGACCCCGGCGTTGGCGGTGCGCACCAGGGTGCAGGGGAACTCCTCGGCGATGCGCGGGGAGTCGTCGGTGCTGCCGTCGTCCACGACGATGATCTCGATGTGCGGGTAGCTCTGTTCGGTCACGGCCCGCAGGCACAGCGGCAGGGTGCGGGCGTAGTTGTGGTTGGGGATGATGACGGACACCAGCGGGCGCCCGGGCGCGCCGGCGCGTTCGGGGGCGGTGTCCTCGGCCGCGGTGTCCTCGGCCGCGACGCCTTCGACCGCGGGGTTGTCGACGGTGGGGTTCATGATGACGGGGGCACCTCTCACACGAGTCGTCCGACGGTCAGGCACAGCAGCCACAGCGCGGCGTTGACCACCAGGGGGCGGTCCCGCAGCACGTCCCGTCCCGGTTCGCCGCCGCCGCGCTCCACGGTGACCAGTTGCAGGTAGCGGCACAGGGCGAAGACGGTGAACGGTGCGGTGACCACGGCCAGGGCGGCGGCGTTGGGGTGGTCCAGGGACAGCAGGTGCAGCTCGTAGCCGATGAGCGAGGCGGTCACCAGCACCACCATCAGCTGGTCGAGCAGCGGCAGGGAGTACCCGGCCAGCGCGGGGCGGTGCGCGACACCCCGGCCCGCCCGCTCGGCCGCCGCCAGTTCGTGGCGCCGTTTGCCCAGGGAGAGCAGCAGACAGACGCAGTAGACGCAGATGAGCAGGGCCGCGTCGAGGGGAGCGGCGACGGCGAGGCAGCCCGCCACCGCGCGCAGCACGAAGCCGGTGGCCACGACGCTGATGTCCACCAGCGCCAGGTGCTTGAGCGCCAGGCAGTACAGCAGGTTCAGCGCCAGGTAGCCGACCACCGCGTACCGGGCACCGGCGGGCAGGAGCGCGGCGGTGGACGCGAGCACCGCCAGGCAGGCGGCGCCCAGGGCCAGCGCGCCGGCCGGGCCGATCCGCCCGTCGGCCAGTGGGCGGTGGCGTTTGCGCGGGTGGGCGCGGTCCCGGTGGCGGTCCAGCCAGTCGTTGAGCACGTACACGGAGGCCGAGGCGGCGATGAAGGCGACCAGCGCGGCGAGGGCCTCCCCCGGGCGTTCCCCGAGCGCGGCCGGGGCCACGGCCAGGGGGGCGAGGAGGACGAAGACGTTCTTCACCCACTGGCGGGGGCGCAGCAGTTCCAGGCCGGCCGGCAGACGGGAGCGTCGCGCGGGCGCGGGCGGCGGGGCGGGGGGCAGCG